>VFZQ01000827.1 GCA_016871135.1 Acidobacteriota bacterium
TACCAGGAAATCTTCACTGATCCTTCCTATTCAGGCCAGATCGTCGTATTGACCTATCCGCAAATCGGCAACTACGGCGCCACCGACGATGACTGCGAATCCGCCCGGCCTTTTATCGAAGGCCTCGCCGTGCGCGATTTCTCACCCATTGTTTCCAGTTGGCGCTCCGATCAGGCCGCCGACGAGTTCCTCAAACTCCACAACATTCCCATCATCGATTCGATCGACACCCGCAAGCTCGTCCGGCATCTGCGCACTCGGGGCGTCATGCGCGGCGTTCTGTCGTCGATCACCACCGATGTGAAGCTCTTAATCGACAAGGCCAAATCGATCCCGTCGATGGCCGGTCTCGATCTCGCCACCCGCGTGACGACGTCGAACGTCTACAAGTGGGACGCGCCGGTCGATCCCTGCTCGCCCAGCCAGCGCATCAAGAACGCGGCCGAACTCGCGCATCACGTCGTCGCGTTCGACTTCGGCATTAAGCGCAACATCCTGCGCCGGCTTGTGTCCAGCGGCTGCCGCGTAACCGTGGTGCCTGCCGGAACCAAAGCCGAAGACGTGCTGAGCCTGAATCCCGACGGCATCTTCCTTTCCAACGGACCCGGCGATCCGGAACCGCTCGAAGCGCAAGCCGACGAAGTCCGCAAGCTGATCGGCAAAAAGCCGATGTTCGGCATTTGCCTTGGCCATCAGATCCTCGGACTCGCCTTCGGCGGCAAGACCTACAAGCTGAAATTCGGCCACCGCGGCGGCAATCATCCCGTGCTGAACCGCAGGACGAACAAGGTCGAAATCACCGCGCAAAATCACGGCTTCGCGGTCGACCCCGACTCGATCCCCGATTCTGTGGCCGAGATAACACACATCAACTTGAACGACAACACCGTCGAAGGCCTGCGCCATCGCAGCGAGCCCGTCTTCTGCGTGCAGTATCACCCCGAAGCCGCGCCCGGCCCGCACGATTCCCTCTATCTCTTCGACGATTTCATTCGCTTGATTCAGGAGCACGGTAAGTAACACATGCCCCGCCGCAACGACATTCACCGGATACTGATTATCGGCTCCGGACCGATTATTATTGGCCAGGCATGTGAGTTCGACTACTCCGGCACACAAGCCTGCAAAGCCCTGAGAGCCGACGGCTTCGAAGTCATCCTCGTCAATTCCAATCCCGCGACGATCATGACCGATCCGGAACTCGCCGACCGCACCTACGTCGAGCCCCTTTCGGTCGATTACCTCACCGAGATTATTCGCAAGGAGCGCCCCGACGCCGTTCTCTCCACCGTCGGCGGCCAGACCGGTCTGAACCTCTCCGTCGCGCTCGCCGAAGCGGGTGTGCTCGATGAATATGGCGTCGAACTGATCGGTGCGAAAATCGACAGCATTAAGAAGGCGGAAGACCGTCTCCTGTTCAAGGACGCGATGCGCAAGATCGGCCTCGAAACGCCGATTTCGCAGCTTCTGACCGACGTGAAGGGCGGCTATGCTTTCGCCGAAAAGGTCGGCTATCCGCTGATCCTGCGGCCCAGCTTCACGATGGGCGGCACCGGCGGCGGCATTGCCTACAATCGCGAGGACCTTGAAGAAATTCTCACCCGCGGTCTCGATCTTTCACCCGTACACGAGGTGCTTGCCGAGCAGTCCGTGCTTGGTTGGAAAGAGTACGAGATGGAGGTCATGCGCGACCTCGCCGACAATTGCATCATCGTCTGCTCGATCGAAAATTTCGATCCCATGGGCGTGCACACCGGCGACTCGATTACCGTCGCTCCCGCGCAAACGCTCTCCGATCGCGAATACCAGATGATGCGCGATGCGTCGCTGGCCTGCTTGCGCGAGATCGGCGTCGACACCGGCGGATCCAACGTGCAGTTCGCCATCGATCCAAAGAGCGGCCGTATGGTCGTTGTAGAAATGAACCCGCGCGTTTCGCGATCGTCCGCGCTCGCTTCGAAAGCGACCGGATTCCCGATCGCCAAGATCGCCGCGAAGCTCGCTGTCGGCTATCTCCTCGACGAGATCAAGAACGACATCACTCGCCTCACGCCCGCCTGCTTCGAGCCGACCATCGACTACGTCGTCACCAAGATTCCGCGCTGGCAGTTCGAGAAGTTCCCCGGCGCCGATCCCACGCTCGGCACACAAATGAAATCGGTCGGCGAGGTAATGTCGATCGGCCGCACCTTTAAGCAGTCGTTCGCCAAGGCGATTCGCTCGCTGGAAACCGGCAAGTCCGCGACCAAGGAAGAGCCGCTCGATGAGGCCCTCATCCCGGCGAAGCTGATCACGCCCACCGCCGATCGCCTGAACTACATTCTCTTCGCTTTCGACAAAGGCTGGACCGTCGAACAGGTTCAGGAACTCACCAACATCGACCCATGGTTCCTGCGCCAACTTCGCGAGGCCGTCGACTTGAACCACGAACTTGCCGGGCTTTCCATCGACACGATCACGCCCGAAAAGATGCGCCAAGTGAAGCGCGACGGCGTGGCCGACACGACGATGGCGCGGATCTGGAAGACCGACCCGCTGGCCGTTCGCGCCAAGCGCAAGGAACAAGGCGTCGCCGCCGTATTCAACCGTGTCGATACCTGCGCCGCCGAGTTCGAGAGCTTCACGCCCTATCTCTACTCGAGCTACGAAAGCGAGTGCGAGGCCG
>VFZQ01000828.1 GCA_016871135.1 Acidobacteriota bacterium
ACGCACGCGGGGTCTCGCCTGGGCGCCGCGGCGACGCCGCCGATCGTCGCATGGATGATTCTTTCGTTCGGCTGGCGGACTCCGTTCTGGGTGTTTGGCGCGATCGGCCTGTTGTGGGCGGCTTACTGGTTCTATTGGTATCGCGATACGCCGGACGAGCATGCCAGCCCGAATGAAGAAGAGAGGGAGTTGATTCGTTCTTCGCTTGGCGGAGGGAAGAAGGCGCGGAGCGGCAAGGTGCCTTGGAACACGATTCTGTCCAGTGGAACGTTGTGGGTGTTGTCGGCCGCTTATTTCTGCTACGGGTGGTGCCTGGCGATCTACCTCGACTGGCTGCCGACGTACCTGCGCGAATTTCGCGGATATGACCTGAAACAGATGGGTTTCTATGCGTCGCTACCGCTGCTGGCCGGCGTTGCGGGCGACCTGCTTGGCGGCTGGATTACGGACCGGTGGGCAGAACGGTCGGGGAATCTGAAGCTCGCGCGGCGGGCTGTCGGTTCGCTGGGTTTTGCGCTGGCGGCGCTGGGAATTGTTCCGGCGACGATGACGGCCGATCCGCAGATGTGCGTTTTGTTCACCTGCATTGCGTTCTTCGGGTTGGAGGTGACGGTGGGCGTGTCCTGGGCGGTCCCGTTGGATATCGGTGGCGATTTCGCCGGATCGGTGTCGGCGGTGATGAACACGTTTGGCAATATCGGCGGCGCGATCTCGACGACGGCGCTCGGCTTCGTTGTTAAAGATTACGGGTGGAACGTGCCGTTTTACGTTGGCGCGATCTTTTGCGCGCTCGGCGCAATCCTTTATCTTGGTATAGACGCCTCGAAACACATTTTCGCCGGCGGAGAGAGAGTCCATGAGAATTAATCCCGACAAGTGCGTGGCGTGCGGCAACTGCACCTACGTGTGCCCGATGGGCGCGATCTACATCGATCCGGCGATCAAACGGGCGACCATCGACCGCGACGAATGTGTGGAGTGCTACGCATGTTTTAACGGCCTCAGCAAGGAAAGCTTGAATCCGACGATGGTTCGGACGATTCGGAAGCTGTTCCAGATGATGCGTGTGCGTTTCGAGCCGGAGCCGGATGTTTGCCCGACTTCGGCGTTCGAGCCGGATAAACTCGAATGGCCGCGCGTGGTGCGGCGGGCGTTCTCCGATCCGCGGGTGCCGCATGAATCGACAGGCATTGAAGGCCGCGGCACCGAAGAGGTGAAGACGAACGACGTGAGCGGACGCGTGAAAGAGGGCGAGGTCGGCTTCACGATCGAGTTCGGGCGGCCGGGCGTGGGCGCGCGGTTCCATGAGATCGAGCGCATGTCGATGCGGTTGGCGAAGATCGGCGTCGATTTTGAGAAGAAGAACCCGGTGACGACGTTGATGAGCGACATTCCTTCGGGCAAGATCCGCGAGGACATACTCAACGAAAAAGTGATGTCGGCGATTTTGGAATTGAAGACGACCGTCGACCGCACCGAGGAGATTGTGCGTGTGGTGAAGGAAGTCGAGAGAGAGATCGATACGGTTGTCGTTCTTGGCGTCGGCGTGCGCTGCGATTCGAACGGCGATGAAAAGATTGTCGCGCCAATTCTTGAAAAGCTGGGCTACGAACTGCATCGCGCCAAGACCAACATCGGGCTTGGCAAGATCACCAACCCGGACTTGGTACAAGTGCAGACACAAGAACCCGCTGGAGCCGCGAAATGACAAATACGCTACACCGCTTCGGCCCTTCGCCGAGTTTCAACGACGACTACATTGTTTTTGCCATCTGCTGCCGCGGCAAGAACGAGAAAGACGCTTTGCCGCGTCTGAAGAAATTTCTGCACATGGCGATTCCTTTTCAGCCGGTCAACCTCGGCGATGCGCGGAACGGCGGCTGCCTGCGGCCGTCGAAAGAACTGAGCCCGCTGAACCACTGGAACCGCGATATGACGCCGGATCTGGAGCGGGTCGCCAATGGCCTTGATGCGCCGACAACGGTGGCCGCCGTTTTCGACAACCGTAAGGCGGCGGTGGCGTTCATCAAGTCCGTGAAAGAAGCCGATTTGGGGCTGAGCATCAACGTGTCGACGTCGATCGACAACGCGGAGGCGTGCTGCGACGAAGTCGGCATCCCGCGGCACTCAGTGGGCTATTCGCTCGGCTTCGAGGGCAAGACGGAGAAGCTGCCGAACACGCAGACTCTGACGCTGTCGACGATGTGCGGTCACGGAATGGTCAGCCATTCGCTGGCCAAGAAGATGATCGATTGGGTTAAAGAGGGCCGGCGGACGCCGGAGCAGGCTGTGACTTATATGGCGCGGTTTTGTTCGTGCGGGGTGTTCAATCCAGCGCGCGCGCGGCGGGTGTTGGAAGACGCGCGGCACTCGATGAAATAACGACGAAGCGGCGCGTTGCGCAGCACGCGCCGCTTCGCATTACTCGCCTAGGAACCTGGCGGCAAGTAGCTCTGGTCCTTCATGAACCGGTAGACCTGCACTTCCGTGCGTGTGATCATCGGGTTCAGTTTGGCCAGGAACTTTTCATAGGCGGCTTGGCCGCCGATGGCCTTGACGATCGGCCCCTCGCCATCGAGTTCGGCCCATTTGTCGAAACCAGTTACCGAGTTGAATTCATTCGTTGAACCGCCCATGCGGACGCGGGAGCGGCTGTAGAGTTT
>VFZQ01000829.1 GCA_016871135.1 Acidobacteriota bacterium
GCTCGAACTTGCCGAAGGCGGCGACCTTCGTGCCATTCGTGAAGTACTCGACCGCGTCGATGGGATGCCTGCTCGCTGCTCTCACGATGTCGAACCGCAACGGATCGAACTGCGCCCGATCACATTCGAGCGACGCGACTAGGTGCAATCGCGGAAGTGTGGACGTGATGCACCCCGCGCGTAGGTGTCCTGCTGTGGAGCCGTCTCGGGGGTTTTTTTTCGATTGTGTCGGGCTGTTTTTGCTCCGACTTCCGCTCGACGTCGTGGGGTCTTTACGTTGCGTCTGCGCGCTTTAGCAGCGCTAGCGCAACGTAAGCGACCAACGTCCGTTCGTCAAGTTATTTTTATTATGCCGTCGCGGAATAGATTTCGGGTCGTTGGTGTTTGGTCGGTTTATCGCGTCGGGCAGTACGTCGCCGCTAATGCCGTATGCGGCGTCGGCAACTTGGTCGCACTTCAGTCGCCGCGCGCGGCTTGAACGCCGTACGGGCGATCTGCGGGCGGTCAATCGCACGGCGAGTAGTCGCCTTCGGCAACGGTGCGCAGGTGTCCACCCTGCGCCACCCGTTCGTAGTCGCGGATCGTTTGCCGTCGGATCACGGGTCGGCTTCCGTCGCCAAGGTCGACCGACAAGTGCCCGTCGGCGGTCGGTCGGATCGTGCGCCTGCCGTCGCGGTGCTCGAAGGCGGCGCACGGGTCGCGGCTTTCAATGCGCTGCACGAATAGCCCGACGCCTAGGCCCTTGGCCCGCCGGTGAACGTCGGCGCACGCGATCACGAATGCACCGCCGTGCTCGGCGACAATCGACTGCGCCTTGTCGTGATACATGGCAAACCGCCGCAGGACGTCCACGGCCAGGCGGTCAACGTGGCTGGCGGCTGTCGGCTGTTCCGCCGCGCCTTGATTTCCCATCCCACCACCACGAATCGCCTGCGCCCTGGCGTCGCGCTTCGGGTCGACGTCGCGCGCCTGCTCGCGCGCGGTTCTTGGTGGTGTTTTTGTTATCTGTTCTTGATCCGTTGCTGCACGTCTCACTGGTGAGACGTGGGTAGCACGTCCTACTGGCGATACCTGCATGGCACGTCTCACTGGCGATACCTGCATGGCACGTCCTACTGGCGGGACTTGCGGCGCGGTCGGTTCCTGCACGGTGTGTCCGTCGACTCGACCTTGGTAGACCGCCTGCGCTGCACGGTTGGCGCGGTGCTTCGCCTTTCGGCTTTCGGGCTTCGGTGCGCATCCGTCGCGCCAGTCGGTGAACTGCTCGCGCCGCTCGCGTTCATCGGTCGCGCGCGCCTTGCGCACGTCGCGCGCGTCGGCGATTGCGTTCACGGGCAGGCGCACGATCCAAACGGTGCGACCTTGCCCCATCGGGTTTTTGTCGCGCAGTTTTGTTTTTCGCGTCGCCAGTAATCCGTGCGCCTTGAGGTCGGATACCCACCGCGCGACGGTCGATTTTGCGACGCCAGCGTTTGCCGCATACTCGTCGCGCCCGATGCCGTACCGTGGATCGACTTCGACTTGCACGGTGTACTCGTCAACGTGCTCGATATTGCCGCCCGCGCTCCACAAGTAATTCAAAAAATCGCGGTGATGCGGGCGAAGTTTTGGCGCGTCGGGGTTCTTGCTCCACTTGCCGACGATCACTTGCATCGGAACTCCCAATAGTGCGAAGCCGTATCCCGCCTTGCCGTCGGGCTTTGTTTTGTGTCTCGCTTCGTGCGGGTTTTTTGTTTCTGTTGCGCGCTCGACTGGCTTGCCGATATGATCGGAAGCCGTCGCCGATTCCGTGGCGATTACGAACATTTTTTTTTAGCCTTGGCTCGTCCGACCGCAACTCGGGCGAGCCTTTTTCGTTGGACGGTTTGCGGCGTCCCTGGACTCGGACACCGTCGACTCCACGCAACGTCGGCGGCGGTGTCTCTCATTCTGTCGCACTCACGCGAACTGAACCGCGAGTACTTACTTCAGTCTATCGGGCTTCGATCCTGCTCGGCGTGAGACAATCGCTTGCACCAGTGCCGCGATCACCACGCGGTCGTGCTCGGTTCCGTGCGCCCTGGCAAACTGCTCGACGCCGCGCGCGTCCTTTGTGCGGTCAAACTCGGCGACAGTCGCGGCGACGTTTGTGCGCTCGACTTGGCGGCGTGCCGTTTGCATCTCCTGTTCCCATTTGGTTCGCTTGTTTGGCATGGCGTGAACCTATCGCTTTCCACGCGAACGGCAAGGGTTCCGCCCGTTTTTCGCGTGCTCGGCTCCCACGGATCGACTGGCACGGCGTCAGAACCTAGGTTCCTGCACGACGGCGATCATGCCGCAAGGCGGGCGGCGACCTTTCGCACGCTTTCCGCGCTCCACGGCTTGCCTGAACGGGTCGGGATGCACTCGCTGTTCAGTGTGCCCGCGATCCTGCGCAGGCTGTAGGTGCGAATCTGCACCAGTGCCGCGATCCGCTCGACGCCTGCTCGCTCACCGTCGCGCGCGCCGTAGGGCTTGCGACCTTCACACCGCGCGCCCGCGTCGCGCTTGGCCTTCCGTGCCGACGCCAACTTTCGGACGATCTGCGCCTTGTCGTACTGCGCGACCGCGCCAAGTAACTGCCGAACCAGTACGCGCATCGGATCCGCGCTATCGGTGAGGTCGACGCCGCTCGCCGTCATAAG
>VFZQ01000830.1 GCA_016871135.1 Acidobacteriota bacterium
GGAACGAAGATGACCGGGCCCGATGGACTGAAGCAAGTGTTGCTCAATCGCAAAGATCTGTTCGTTCGCCATCTGACTGCGAAGATGCTCGGCTATGCGCTAGGCCGCGGACTGACATTGAAGGATAGCTGCACGGTGGATGCAATCGCCGCCGAAGTGAAGCAGAATGGTTACAGCATGCATTCGCTGGTTTCGGGCATTGTCCTGAGCCAGCCTTTCCGCATGCAGTCGCCGACTCCAGGAAAGGAAACCGTCAAACGATGATTTCGCGAAGGACATTACTCCGAGGCGCTGGATGTTCGTTGGGCTTGCCCTGGCTGGAAGCGATGGCAGCCGTTCCCGGCGCAAAGCCGCCGGTGCGCATGGCGTTTCTCTACATGCCGAATGGCGTGAACGTCGCCAACTGGTTTCCGAAAGAGAAGGGCCGAAACTTCGATCTGCCGAAGACGCTGACGCCGCTCGCTTCGTTGAAGGATCAGATTACGGTCTTCTCGAATTTGTGGAACGCGAACTCGAAGGGCGGCGACGGGCACTACGTCAAAGAAGCCGCGATTCTCACATGCCAGACGATTCGCAAAACGCAGGGCGCCGATATGGCCAACGGTGTTTCGGTCGATCAGTTCGCGGCCAAGACAGTGAAGCACGAAACGCCGCTGCCATCGTTGGAATTGGGCGTAACGCCGGTTGCGATCGGCGTCGATGCCGTTGTCGGTTACACGCGGGTTTACGGCTCGCACATTGCATGGAGCGATCCGGCGACGCCGTTGGCGCGCGAGTTGAATCCACGTTCGGTGTTCGAACGGCTCTATCGCGCCGCGAGCGGTCAGCAAGCCGATGCGGCGAAGCTCGACACGCTGCTTTTGGACCGCGTGCTTGGCGATGCAAAGCGGTTGCGCGCGCAGCTTGGCGTGGCCGATCAGATTCGGATCGATGAGTATTTGTCGCTGATGCGGCAGTTGGAAGAGCGCGTGAAGCGCGCGTCGGCGGGGCAACAGCGAACTTGGAAATCGCGCGCGCCGATCGATATGAAAGATGCGCCGACCGATCGTCCTTCCGATCACGCCGAGCACTGCCGCCTGATGCTCGACATGATGGCGCTGGCGTTCCAGACCGACACGACGCGCGTGTCGACGCTGATGTTCGGCAATTCAGTTTCAAACGTGAGTTTCCGTTGGCTGGAAGGTGTGAGCGCGGGACATCACGACGTTTCGCACCATCAGAACGAGGCCGACAAACTGCGGCAGTATCAGCTGATCAACGAATGGCACATCGGGCAGTTCGCGTACTTGTTGAGTCGCCTGAAGTCGATGCAGGAGGGCGAGTCGACGGTGCTCGACAACTCGATGGTGCTGTTTGCTTCCGCGCTTTGCGATGGCAATAAGCACGATCCGCACAAGCTGCCGCTGGTGTTGGGCGGTCGCGGCGGCGGACGGATCGATAGCGGCCAACATCTGGTCTACGGCGAAGACTCGCCGTTATCGAACCTCTACGTTTCGATGCTCGACGCGTTTGGCGCGCCGGTCGAACGTTTTGCTGATTCGACCGGGCCCGCTGCCGGCGTCCTGAAAGGCTAACGCGATGCGGCGGCTTCTGGCGGTCTTTGCGGTGTCGGCGTTCGGCGGCGATTTCAGCGGGATTTGGGCGGGGCAGATTGCATCGACCCGCGCCGGCATCGATCCGCAAGAGGTTGCGATTCAGATCGTGCAGACGGGCGCCAAGATCAGCGGCAAGTTGTACGGCGACTACGCGAGCAGCCCGATTATCGAAGGGACGATCGCGGGCAATCTGATCACGTTCGTCGTGAAGTCGGCCGAGCAATCTGGCAATGAGATTAACGACACGCGCATCCGGTTTACGGGTTCGCTCCAGGGCGGGGAACTCGAATTGACGCGCGAGCGAGAATCGGCCACGCGCGCCGGAAGCGGCGCGGGCGCGGCGGTTCGTCCGGGATCGAAACAGACCTTCAAGTTGAGGAAGTTATGACACGGCGAACCATGCTTTCTTCGGCGCTGCTTGCGGCCGCTCCGGCGCGGTATCGAGCGGTGATTATCGGTCACACCGGCGCCGGCAATTACGGGCACGATTGGGACACGTCTTTCGCGGGGTTTCCAAACATTGAAGTGTTGGCCGTCGCCGATCCGGTTGAAGCCGGGCGCGCGAAGGCACAGGCGCGGAGCAAGGCGGCGCGCGCGTACACGGACTATCGCGAGATGATCGCCAAGGAGAAGCCGAACCTGGTTGCGATTTGTCCGCGTTCGCTCGGCGAACGGTTGGAGATGTTTCGGGCCGCGGCGAACGCGGGCGCGCATATCGTGATGGAGAAACCGTTCGCGAAGGATCTGCGCGAGGCCGATGAGATGGTCGCGCTGGCGGAGAAGAATCGGATCAAGGTGCAGGTCGGCCACACGGCCCGGCCGACGCCGTTTACGCTGCGCGTGAAAAAGCTGCTCGATGAGGGGCATATCGGAGTGTTAATGGAGATGCGCGCACGCGGCAAAGAGGATCGACGCGCGGGCGGCGAGGACATGATGGTTCTCGGCACGCATCTGTTCGACCTCATGCGCTACTTCGCGGGCGACCCGGTTTGGGCGACCGGCCATGTGACTTCGAAAGGCCGCGACATTACAAAAGCCGATGCGCGGCAGGCGACCGAACCGCT
>VFZQ01000831.1 GCA_016871135.1 Acidobacteriota bacterium
CCGTTGTAGCGGATCTCGCGCAACGTCCGCATCACAAGCCCGAAATCGTAAGTTCCCGTGCCCGGATGGCGGCCGTCCATTTCGTTCACGTGCACGTGCCGGATGAACGCCGCGTGTTTGCGAATCAGGGCGTCATGCGGCTCCTTCTCGGCAACGGCGTTGTGTGTGTCGAACATCGTAAGCACCGAGGGGTGATTGATCGAGCGGACCAGTTCGACCGCCTCGCCAAGCGAGGTGAGGACATTGCACAGGTGCGGCGCGAGGGGCTCGGGCAGCAGCAACACGCCCCGGCTCTTTGCGTGAGCGGCCGATTCGGCCAATCCGTCTCGCAGCCGCTTCGACGCATCGCCCACGGATTCGCCCTTACCCGCCGCTCGCTGCTTGGCCGAGCCCAACACGAGGTAGCCGCCTTTGCCGAGATCCGCGCACAGGTCGATCATCTGGCGGAAGTAGTCCCAGCTCTTGCGGCGCAGAGCGTCGTCCGGCGTGGTCAGATGCAGACCAGGAGGCGCCGACAGCGCGGCGTGCAATCCGCAGAACGCCAGGCCCGCTTCCTTCATCGTACGGCGGAGCTCCGCGCGGTTCCCTTTCGAAATCGCCGCGGGATCCGTCCCAAGCGTGGAAGGCATGATCTCAAGTCCGGTGTAGCCGGTTTTGGCGGCAAGCCGGCAACCCTCGGCGAATGAGGAACCCTCGAAGGTCTCATTGCACACCGCAAGACGCAAGGGCTTCGCCGCCAAAACGGCCAACGGCGTCGATACCGCGGCCATCGCCGCTATCGCTTCGCGCCGCCTCATAGCTTGAACAACGCCCTCGCGTTGCCGCCCATCACCTTCGCCTCGACATCGGGGGCCAGGTGCAATCCCTTCACAACGCCGACGATGACTTTCGGGTCCACCCACGGATGATCGGTGGAGAACAGCATCTTGTCCGCGCCGGCGAAGTCGATCCCGTATTTCACGGCCAGACCGATCGGCGAAACCGTGTCGAACCAGACCTGCTTCAAATATTCGCTCGGTGGTTTGCGGATCTTATCAGCGCCCCGCTTCAAGACCATCGTCTGGTGATCCATCCGGCCAACCAGGTAGGGAAGAGCGCCGCCGACATGCGGGCAAACCAGCTTCAACTTGGGGTACTGATCGAGAATCCCCGACAGGATGATTCGGCCGAGCGCAATGGTCGTGTCGAACATCAGGCCGAGCATCGGCGCCATCTCGTAGGCCTTCGTCGCTTGAAACGTCATCGGATAGGCGGGATGCAAAAGCACGGGAAGGTCCAGGCGCTGCGCATGCGCGAACATAGGCCGGAAGCGCTCTTCGTCGGGGAACTCTCCGGCGAGGTTGGAGTACAGCAGGATGCCCTTCATTCCCAACTTGTTGACGCAACGTTCCATCTCGGCGAGCGACGCGTCCATATCCTGAAGCGGCAGCACCATGAGACCAAAGAACCGCGACGGGTGTTTCTTCGCGATATCGGCGATGGCGTCGTTAACCATTCGAGCGATGGCCGGACCGTCCTTGCCGAACAATTCCGGCCCGGGGTCGTTGATGCTCAGCGCGCTGATACCGATGCCGGAGGCGTCCATGTCGGCCAGCTTCGCGTCGACATCCATGTGCTTGGGCATCAACCGCCGCACCCAGTCGTTGACGACGATGTAGGCGCCGCCATCCTTCCGATAGACGTGCGGAGAAGTCGTTCGCTTTTCCATCAGCACCACCAACTCGGGGATGAAGAGGTGGCTCTGGCAGTCGACGCTGAGAGCGGCTGGCGCGGCCGCCGAAGCAGCCGCCGCCAGACCCGAACCCGCGATGAACTCTCTACGATTTGCTCGGCTCATGTTTCCATTCTTGGAGCTCCCATCATAGCTCCTCAGAGGCGGCGAAATTGATCCAATCGGCTTAGAAAGTCAGCCGGCCGTTCAATTGCACGACTCGAGCGCCCGCGCTGGTCAAGCGGCCGAAGTTAGCGGCTGCAATGTTCGTCGAGACGCCTCCCAGATTGGTGTGGTTGGTCGCGTTGAACATCTCGGCGCGGAACTGGAACCGGAAGCGTTCGGTGAACGCGAAGTTCTTCGCCAAGCCCAGATCGATGCTCACCGAGCCCGGTCCGCGCAGCGCCATTCTGCCGATCGTGCCCGACCGGGCCGGCGCGCCGCTGGCGGTCACGAGAGGTACTCGGGCGAAGGCGGCTGTGTTGATGTATTGCAGCGTCTCGCGATAGTTGCTGTTGATCGGCTGGCCTCCGATGTAATCCGGACGGCTGCCGGGGAGCGACGTGGGTTGAGAAAGGTTGAATGCGCTGCCCGTGTTTTGCGTGAAGATTCCGCTAAACTGCCAGCCGCCGAGCGCCAGCGTGGCGGCACGGCCGTTAGCGCCGGTCAGACGTATCAATGGCAACTCGTACAGGAAATCCGTGACGAACCGGTGCCGCTGATCGTATGGCGTCGGACCGCGCTCCGCCCGGAGGTTATTGATGTCCTGCGGCCTCTGATCCGGAAGCAACAGGTCGCCGTCGCCGTAGCTCAGATTGTTCGCGTAGGTGTAATGAACGTTGAACAGGAAGTCGCGAGACAACCGCTTGCGCAGCGACGTCTGCCAGGAATTGTATCGGCTGGAGTCCGACGTGTCGTAGAAGCGGTTCTGGCCGAATGCGGGATT
>VFZQ01000832.1 GCA_016871135.1 Acidobacteriota bacterium
CAGCGTGTTGCTCGCCGTCTGCCGCGCCTGCGCGATTTCGTCGAGCCGGGCGGACAGGCGTTGGTACATGGCGTCGTCGCCGACGTCGCCGGCGAGATAGAACAGGCCTCGCGCGAAGTCGTCCCAAAGGTCCTGATCGAACGGACTGTTCTCGAGAAACTCCTTTACCGATGCCTCCATCTTCTTGCGGAAGTCTTCGTCGCTCATCTCGGTGCGAGAGATGCCCACTACTGCGAAGCCCTGCGGCAAGCGGCGTTCAAACGCCAGCCGGTAGAGCGAAGGAAGGAGTTTTCGCTTTGTCAGATCGCCATTCGCGCCGAATATGACAACGGCACAGGGTGGGACTCGGCGCTCGAAACGGAGCGGGTCCTGGAAAGGATTGGCTTGCGCCATGCTTCTTCAAAATACCATTCGCAGACCCATCTGCATCACACGAGGGCCCGAGGTGGTGTCGATCTGCCCGGTTCGCGCGATGTTAATGTTGGCTCGCGGTTGGCCGAGATTGGCATGGTTGAGCGAATTAAACATTTCCCATCGATACTGGAGCTGCCAGTGTTCCCGGATCGCGAATTTCTTGAAAAGCGCGAAATCCAAGTTGTAGTTGCCCGGGCCAACCAGCGTATTGCGGCCGGTGTTGCCGTACCGTCCGAGTGCGGGCAGCGCGAAGACACTGGGGTTGAAATATCCCGCCATCAGTTGATCGCGCGAGCGGCCCGTCGACAAGCGCGGATCGCCGCTGACGTCGGGCCGCTGCGTCCCGGTTCCGGAAAGCGCGCGATCCTGACCGCTCACGATCGTGAACGGCCGCCCGGCCTGGCCGATGAAAATGCCGTTGGATTGCCAGCCGCCGAGAATGTGTTTAGCGATTCCCGCTTTCGGTCCCGGCATCTCCCACAGAAACGATGCGACAAAGCGATGCCGGACATCGAAATCGGACAGGCCTTTGTCGGGCCGGGAGTTCAACGTGTCCTGGCCGTTAAAGCCGTCGACATCGAGCGACATACCGTCGATCGATTTCGACCAGTTGTAGCTGGCCAGGATCGTGAAGCCTTTCGAGTACCGCTTGTTGAGAGTCGTCTGGAACGCGTGATAGGTAGAGTTGATCGTATTTTCGTAGTTGATGATGCTCTGGTAGTTCGGAGCGTAGATTCGCCGCTGGTTAATATTGGCGACCGTTGCGCCGGCGCCGAAGATGGCCGGATTTAACTCGCGGCGGATCGGAAGTTTAGTGCCTTTCGTGCCGATGTAGGACGCCGTGACCACGTAGTCGCTTACAACCTGGTGCTGAATGTTGAAGTTCCACTGCTGCATGTAGGGCGTGGCGAAGAAGGGATCGACCGTGAGCCCGACGGTGATGGGCAGAAGGAATCGATACGCGGACTTTTCCTGCGCCGTGGCCGGCGGCGCATACGGGAACGGATTCGTTCGTCCCTGATAGGGATCAGTGAGCGAAGTTGGCTGGTTGATGGTGACTTGCAGCGAGTAGGGCGGGGAATTGACGAAGTGACTGACCTGGTGGAAACGTGGCAGATCGTAAAAGAAACCATAAGCGCCGCGGATGCTCGTTTTGCCTTGCTTAAACGGGCTGTACGCGAAACCGAAACGCGGCGCGAGATTGTTGCCATCGGTGCGCGTCCCGCCGCGAGGCACTCCGGCATCGCCCGCGTAAAGCAAGCCTTCCGGCGCTGATGGGAACACCGTCGAACGCCCTTGCCCGGGCCGGAAAACGGTCAGCTCATCGTTGGCCGAAAAGAACGGAAACAGCGGTTCGTAACGCAGCCCGAGGTTGATACTCAGCCGTTGCGTAAGTTTGAAATCGTCCTGCGCGTAAAGGCTGAATGTCGTGGCGCGGATTTGATTGATGCGGACGGAACCCTGCGTGAAGCTGAGCGCCCTGCCCAGCATGAAATCGCCGAACGAGTTGCCGCTGAACTGCCCGTTAAACGTAAACTGCGGATCGATGCCGTTCGCGGTGATGCGGTCGCTTTTACCCCAGCGGTATTCTCCGCCGAACTTGAACAGGTGCCTGCCGCGCGTCCAGCTTCCGTTCTCCAAAAACTGGTGCGTGGTTCGGTCGATCAGCACGAGATTGTCCTGATTCAGATTCCAAAATCCGTTGACGCCGCCGCGGAAGTGCGGCACAAGCTCCTTGCCGAGCGCGTTCGCGCCGCCGCGATTCACACGAATCCCCATGTCCTGATAGGACAGCCCTTGAACTGGCAGCGGGCCGCGATCGATCTGCGATTGATTCCAGGTGTACTGCGAGACGAACAGCATCGTCGGCGATACCGTCCACGAGTGCTGGCCGGTAACGTTCCACGTATCGAAGGCGACTTCCGAGCGCAGTATCGGCAGGCCCGCGACGAGAAGATCCTTCGCCGTCGTTTCGAAGAAACGTCCGCTTAGCCGCTGCTTCGACGAGACGTTGTAATCGACGCGACCGAGGTACTGATCGCTGTCGGTCGACTCGGGACTGTTGAAAATATGACGATTGCCTGAGGCGTTCGGCAACGGAATTTGCAGAAGGTCCATGTACTTGCGCGATGCCGCATCCACGCGGCTGGCGGGAATTTGCCCATTCGCGAACGGTTGATTCGTCACCGGATCGCGTGGCCGTTGAGTACTTGCCGAAAAATCGCCGGCGCGCTCGGCCTGC
>VFZQ01000833.1 GCA_016871135.1 Acidobacteriota bacterium
ATGATACGTTCGATCGGTTCTTCACCACGACGATTGGTCGCCCCGATCACTTGACCCATTTTAAAACCGCCGCCGGAAAGGAAGACGCTCATCGCTCGTGGCCAATGATCGCGGCCCGGCCGGCCGCTCTTGTCTTGATTCGCGATCTTCGGAGTGCGACCGAACTCGCCGCAGAACAGGAACAGCACGCGGTCGCTCAGACCCCGAACGTGCAGGTCTTCAATCAGCGCCGACACCGATTGATCGAACGATGGCAGCTTCTCGCGGTAGGCGTTGAAGATGTGCGAGTTGACTGAATGGTCGTCGAAGTTGCTGGTCCGTCCGGTTTCCGGTCTCAGCCGATATTCCGCCTGACACTGCACGAAACGGACGCCCGACTCAACGAGCCGGCGGCAGGTCAGTAAGCTCTTGCCGAAGTGCGTCTGCCCGTATCGCTGCCGAGTCCGCTCGTCTTCGAGCGACAGATCAAACGCCTCGCGAGTCTGCGTGCTGGCGAGCATCTCGATGGCTCGACGCTGTAAGCCGTCGATCATCGGCAGTGCTCCGTGCTGGTCGAGGATGCGCGGCAGCGAGTCCAGCGACTTCAACAATCCGCGCCGACGATTAAGTGCCAGAGTTCCCTCCAACGAAATCGAAAGGTTGTCGGCCAAGTCACCGGACCGATAGATCGGGATCGGGTCGTACTGGTTGTCGCCGGTGGACGACTGCGGATTCGGGCTGGGCATGTACGGGGCATACGCCGGTCCCAGATACGCCGGCCCGCCGCCGTAGAACTTAGTGTTGGCCATGAACAGCGGAATGTCGCGGGCCTGCGTCTCCAATTGCTTCGCGACGATCGAGCCGATCTCCGGGAACTCGGAGTTGTTGAGGTTCGCAGCTTTGGACGGATAACCGGTGAGAAACCGATTGGTTCCGCCGGAGTGCTCGGCCCGTTCGTGATGCAGGCTGCGGACGATGGCGAACTTGTCCGCCATCGTCGCCAGCGTCGGCAGCAGTTCGGTGATCTCGACGCCCGACACATTGGTCCGAATCGGCAAGAACTCGCCGCGATACTCGGCCGGAGCTTGCGGCTTCAAATCAAACAGGTCGAGATGACTCGGCCCACCATTGGCCCAAAACAGGATGACCGAGAAATCCTTGGAGACTGTTCGCTGGCTGCCTTCGTGCTCTGCCGCCGCCAGCAACCGCGCGAGATTCGGATTCAGCCCCGTCGCGAGAGCGCCCAAGCTCAAACCACCGACCTTGAGCCAAGTCCGCCGATCGCTCGGACCAGGACAGCGATGGTCAGAACATTGGGCCATTATTCGTCCTCGCTTTGGGACACAATTGTCGCCCGGCAATGCTACGCCGCTCGACGGACGAATTCGAGCACCGACCTTGAATCGAGACTACGATACCGCTCATGTCGCAGCCGTTAAACATCACCAAGTCCCCAGCCCCCAAGGAATCGCCGTTACGCCGCTGGTTGGCACTGGCTTGGGGAGGTTGCACGATTGGCCTCTGGGTAGCGGCGGCAATGGATGTCACGCTTCGCGACCGAGTGCCGGGGTTGGCGGCGGTGTTCTATGCGATGCCGCCAATTGTGCTCGGTGTGTTGTTGCTGTTGATGGCGGGGCTGGGAGGATGCCCGCCCTTGGCCGTCCTATTGAAATTTCAGATCTCAGATTTCACTCTCAAAAAACGGGACGGCCGAGGGCGGCCATCCTACTCGCGACGGCGATGCTCGGTTGCGTCTGTGTGGGCGTGTGGTTGTTTCAAAACTTTCGGTGGGCATCCGTGCAACATCCTCCGCCGAATGCGTTGAAGGTTGTGTTTTGGAATGTCGGACGAGGCCAGTTCGCCAGTTGGGATCGGATCGCTGAGCAATTGAGCCGCTTCGATGCCGACGTGCTCGCGTTGGCGGAGGGGAACTCGGACGAAGTTCAGACGCGAGAGTTTTGGCAATCGCGTCTGCCCGGCTATTCGCCTTTGCCGCTGCACGGCGAGATGGTGTTGCTGGTGAAAGGGAATGCGACCCAGCAAGCCGCCGGTCAATTGGCACGAGCGGGGCGATTCCGTCGCGTGGAGGTCGAGGTGCGCGGGGTTCGCTTCGACATGATCCTGGCGGACATCGTCAGCGATCCGCTAAGTCCGCGCGGGCCGCCGCTGGGAATGCTCTTCGAGATCATGCAGACCCAAGCAGACACGCCGACGCTCGTGGTGGGGGACTTCAACACGCCACCGACCTCAGTCTGCTTTGACGGTTGGCGAGCCGACTGGTCACGAGCCTGGGACGTCGTCGGCAGCGGCTACCAAGCGACTTGGCATCAGCCGCTGCCGGTGCTGACGCTGGATCATGTCTGGGGTAATCGCGGCATGACATTTCATCGCTGCGTCTGTGGCTGTTCAAGTTGCTCGGACCATCGGCCGGTGATTGCCGAGTTGACGGTGCGCGAATGACTGCAGAGCTACTTTCGACACTAGCACGACGCGCAAGCGAGTGGTTGGTTCGAGGAAAGCCACTCGCTTGCGCGTCGTGCTGGTTAGCGAACCATCGCGATCACCAGAACTTCCACCACGGGCGATCCTCTTCCGGTTCGACGAGCGGTTGCGGTGGGTCGTCGCCGGAGGTGATGAGCACGAGTTCGGGGAGCAGTACGCAGCTCAGG
>VFZQ01000834.1 GCA_016871135.1 Acidobacteriota bacterium
CGCGAACCAGCAGCCGGTTGTCGGGATCGCGTTCGCGCAGCGCGTCGGAGACTTTCGACGACTGCCGGTACGTTTCGCTCATCACGATCGTCTTCCACAATTTCTTCATATCCCAACCGGAGTCCATAAACTCGACCGCGAGCCAATCAAGCAGCTCCGGATTCGAAGGCCAATCGCCCTGCGCACCAAAGTCTTCGACGGTTTTGACGATGCCCATGCCAAAGGCCATCTGCCAGATGCGATTCACCGTTACACGCGCAGTCAGCGGATTGGCGCGATCGGTCAACCACTGCGCGAGACCAAGGCGATTGGAGGGCGCGCCGGAGGGCGTCGCGTGGAGAACGGCTGGCGTCCCGCGATCGACTTTTGCTCCGGGCTTATCGTAGGCGCCGCGCAGCAATACATGCGTGTCCGGGCGCGACGAATTTTCGCGCATGACCATCACAGTCGGCAGCGAACGATCAAACGCTTCAGCGGCCTTGCGCGCGGCACGTTCGGCGCCAGCCAGCTTCTGAATGTCCGGCATGGCGGCAAGCGCCGTGAACGCGCGGCGAAGAAACTCGGACTCGACGGCGGTTCGCTGCGCCTTCCGCGCCACGGCGCCGAGCGAGTCGCCAAGCGCAAGCATTTCGACTTCGTTCGGATCGAGCACATCGTTGTAGGAACGGAACTCGCGCATCGTGCCTTTGAACTTATGCGGCCAACCGCCGCCCGCGCCAAACGTCAACTTGCCAGGTTTGTTGAAATCCTGATTCAACGCATCGAGCAGAATCTCTAGCTCAGCCGGCTTCCCATTAACGTAGAGCTTCACGCCATTGGCCAGCCGCGTGCCGTCATAGCTAATGGCGATGTGTGTGGCGGCGCCAGTTCGCAGCGGCTGTTTCGAACGCACAATGATGGCATCGTCCAAACGGCGAACCGCGAAGTGTGCTTCGAGATAGCCCTTATCAAGATTGACGCCATAGCCCTCCGAGTACAACTCCGTTCCGTTCATTCGTTGGAACAAGACTCCATCGGGCGATTGCGGGTTGATACGCAGCGCGACGGTGAAACGGTCGAGGAAACCGAAGCGGGCATGATCGCCGCTCTCGTGCTGATTGGCGCCGGTAAACGTGATGCCGTCAAGCGGAACGTCGTCGCGCAGAGCGTCGTTCAACTGCCAGCGTGCGTTGGCGGCCAGCGACTTCTCCCACGCCGATTGCGCGGTCTGGATCTGCGATTCCTTCGCGCGCAGCACCGCTTGCGCCATTTCGGCGAAGCGGCGCAAGCGGCCCAATTCGGCGCGATCGGAATCGGTCGGCGCCTGCACGAAAGGCGGCGAGTTGCCGTACTTCAGATAGCGGCCCGGTTCGCCAATGTGATTGAAGTAGGCGAAGAACTGGTAGAACTCTTTCTGTGTGATCGGATCGTACTTGTGGTTGTGGCAGCGCGCGCAACCGACCGTGAGTCCCAGCAGCACCGTCGACATCGTCTCCACGCGGTCGATGCCGTATTCCACCAGATATTCCTCAGGCACAATTCCGCCTTCGGAATTTCCCCGATGATTGCGGCTGAAGCCCGTCGCTACTTGCTGCGACACCGTCGCGTTCGGCAGCAGATCGCCGGCGATCTGTTCGGTGACGAACTGATTGAACGGCATGTTCTTGGCGAAAGCGTCGATGACCCAATCGCGCCAGCGCCACATCATCCGTTCGGCGTCGGTCTGGTAGCCATTGGTGTCGGCGTAGCGCGCGGCGTCGAGCCAGCGGATCGCCATTCGCTCGGCATAGCGAGGGCTCGCAAGGAGGCGATCGACGACACGCTCGTAGTTGCCGTCGCGGACGAAAGAGTCGACTTCGGCCGGCGTCGGCGGCAGACCGGTGAGATCAAGCGAAACGCGGCGAATCAACGTGGCGCGATCGGCTTCGGGCGACATGGCGAGGCCTTCGCGCGTCAACCGTTCTCGAACAAAATCATCGATTTTCGTTTTGCCGGCGGCTTTGACCGGGCTGATAAAAGACCAGTGTTTCTGCCACGGTGCGCCCTCGCGAATCCACTGTTCGAGCGTGGCGCGTTCTTTGGAGGAGACCGTTGCACCGGTGTGCGCGGGCGGCATGCGAAGCGCTTTGTTTTCGCTGGTAATGCGCTTCATCAACCCGCTTTCTTCCGGTTTGCCGGGCACGATCGCACGCGTCTCTCCTTTGGCGGATTCTTCACGATCAAGCCGAAGCCGCGTGCCCTTGTTGGCGGCGTCCTGCCCATGACAGGTCAGACAGCGGTCGGAGAGGATCGGACGGATGTCGCGATTGAACTGCAGCGGCTGCGCGAGGACCGCGCTTGTGAAGAGAAGTAGTCTCAGCATGCCTTTGCCGTTCAGTATATCGGGTTGCGGGGCGGCGTAGAATGGAAGTGGATGCACTCGATTTCGCACGACCGCGCCGAAGAGACCCCAGCGGCAAAAGCGCGTTGGTTCCAATCGCTGACGATTGAAGAACGTATGCAGCACTTTGTCGAGATGTCGGACATGCTGCTTGCGCTAAAGCCAGAACTGGTTCAGAAAAAAGATGCTCAACCGGTACCGGGACGTATTCGCGTCCTTACACTCGAATAACTGCCGGTACGTGGTGTTAGGCGGTGTCCTCGCGGTGCTCTACGGCGTACCGAGGATG
>VFZQ01000835.1 GCA_016871135.1 Acidobacteriota bacterium
TGTCGAAGGGTCTTACAGCGATGTTCAATTTCACGGGCGGGAAGATCATGAGCGAAGGCATGAACTCGCCGGTGGATTTCGGATCGGTCGAACAGACCAACCTCGTCGGTTATCAGGATTCCAAGTTCAATCGCCGCTTGGAGAAGAGCGTCGATCCGACCGATGTGTCGAAACGCGCCGTCGTGAGCCTGCTGTATGAACTGCCGTTCGGCAAAGGCCCGGGAGCCGCCAACAAACTGATCGGCGGCTGGCAAATCAACACGATTGGAATCATGCAAACCGGCATACCGGTACTGGTGACGGGCGCGAACAACTTTTTGGCATCGCGGCCGAACTCAACCGGGCAGAGCGCCAAGCTCGACAATCCGAGCGCGGCGCGTTGGTTCAACACCGACGCCTTCATTAATCCGCCGAATTTCACCTACGGCAACGTCGGACGCGTGTTGCCCGATGTGCGCGGGCCCGGCACGTTTAACTGGGATCTGTCGTTCATCAAGAACACGCGGTTAACAGAGCGGTTCAACTTGCAGTTCCGCGCGGAGATGTTCAACTTCCTGAACAGCGTCAACCTTGGATTGCCCGCGGTGGGCTTCGTGGCTGGCGCCAACGGACGCAACATTAGCGGAACGTTCGCGACGATCACCAACGCCCGCGACGCCCGCAACATTCAACTAGGATTAAAGTTACAGTTCTAATGCGCTACTTCCCCGCCCTCTTCGCATTGACGTTGGCCGCAGCCGACGCCCCTTACAGTTCGACCGGATTCCTCAAGATTCCCGACTCGGTAAAGCTCGGTCCCATGAGCGCCGTCGAAGTTGACGGCAAGGGCAATATCTATGTGTTGCACCGCGGCGAGCCGCCATTGGTGGCATTCGATAAGAACGGCGCCTACAAAGGCGGTTTCGGTCAGGGCAAGTTTAAGGTCGCGCACGGACTCCGTGTCGATCGCGGCGGCAACATCTGGACCACCGACAACGGTCTGCACATTTTGCGAAAGTTCTCGCCGTCGGGCGAAGTGCTGGCGACGCTCGGCGAAGAGGGCGTGGGTAAGAACGATCAGCATCACTTCCGCGCGCCGGATGACGTTGTCTTCGCTTCGAACGGCGACATGTACGTCGCCGATAGCGGCAACGGACGCATCGTGCGGCTGGATAAGAACGGCAAGTTCGTCTCGCAGTTCGGCAAAAAGGGGAAGGCGAAGGGCGAGTTCGCAACGGCGCATGGATTGGCGATCGACAAGAGGGACCGCATCTACGTTGCCGACCGCGGCAACAATCGCGTGCAGGTGTTTTCATCGAACGGCGAGTTCATCGCCGAATGGAAGGGGTTCGGCAATCCGTTCGGATTGCTGGTGACAGGCAAGCAGTTGATCGTAAGCGAAGGCGACGTCAACAAGATGTTCCACTTCGACATCGACAAGGGTGAACTGGTGAATCAATGGGGTGACGAGAAGATGCTGCAACTGCCGCATCTGATGTCCACCGACAAAAAAGGCAACCTGTACGTGGCCGAGGTCAACGGCAAACGTGTGCAGATCTTCCGGAGAAATTAGATATGCGATACGGAGCAGTGCTATTGTCGATCGCCGCGTTCGCGCAGACGCCGCCGCCGAAGCTTTCGCACCAGTCGGCCGAGGAGTTTGAGCAGGCGCACAAGCCAATCATTCAACCGGAGAAACCGCGATCGGCACAGGCCGGAGCGGTTACAGCGGGCGTGCGTTCAACAGGTGCGGATGCGGCGAGAGTCGCGCGGCGCAATTTCATCGACAAACACGTCTTCGCAAGGATGGCCGCCGACAAAGTGCCGCACGCTCCGCTGGCATCCGACGAAGAATTTGTACGGCGCGCGTGGCTCGACGCAACGGGCCGCATTCCGGCACCCGCCGACATGGCCGCGTTTCTGGCCGATAGATCGCCGAACAAGCGCGACAAGTTGATCGACACGCTCACGACGTCGGATGCGTTCATCGACAAGTGGACCTACTATTTCGAAGACCTGTTCCGCGCGGGCACGCGCATGGGTTCGGGCCTGAACTTGTTTCATTTCTGGGTCCGCGAATGGCTGAAGCTGGATCGCCCTTACAACGAAGTCGTCACGGACTTGTTGACCGGCGCGGGCAAGACGTCGTTCTCGGTTCCCGGAGCGCTCTACTATCAACGCGATTTCGTGAAAGCCAAGGACGACCCCGAAGCGCCCGATGCACACGACATGGTGAATCAGCCCGACACCGTCGACGAGTTCACCGTGACATATTCGAAGGTGCTGCTCGGCTTGAATGTCGCCTGCATTTCCTGTCATGACGGCGCGGGGCATCTGGAAAAAGTGAACGTGTTTCTGACCGCCAAGAAGCGCGAGGAGTTCTTCGCGCAGGCCGCGTTCTTCGGCAAGACGCGACAGATCATGAACTGGGAGAACGGCTACCAGGCCAACACCGAGTACACGGTCGACGACGAAGCGCCGGGCTACGACCGCACGGCCGAGAGCATCGTGCGCGTCCCTCGCCGCGGTAAGGGAATTGTACAGCCGAAGTTCCTTCTCACCGGCGAGGCGCCGCGAGCCAACGAAAACGCGCGCGATGGATTGGCGCGTATGTTGACATCGCATCCGCAATTCCGCCGCGCGTTTGTAAATCGCATTTGG
>VFZQ01000836.1 GCA_016871135.1 Acidobacteriota bacterium
CGCGCCCAACAATGTGAAGCCTTTGGCGAAGCGTTTCTCGACGCGCATCTGCAACGAGTGGTAAATCGAGTTGCCGATCGACGGATTGACCGCGGTCGCTTGCGTGTAGTGCGGCCACGGGCGCAGCAGTTGGCCGCGCTGCACCGTGCGCTGGCTCAAGACGCTGGTGGGGTCGGTGATTACGCCGAAGAAGGGATTCGTCACCAACTGGTTATTGACCGCGCCCTGGGCTACGATGTCCTGCGTCAGGTCGTTGAGGTTCAGCGCACCGAACTGTGTTTTGGTTCCCTTGTTGGCGGCATAGGTTGCTTCCAAGATCAGGTTCTGGCCCACGCTCTGTTGAATCGATACGTTCCAGTTTTGAAAGTATGGCGTCACCAGGCTGATCACAGCGCTGCGATGCGCCTGCCCAAGTTGGATTGTCGGCGTGAGCGAATTTCGGCCGATCGGTGGATTGGTGCCATTGGGGAATGGGTTGGAAATGTGCAGAATCGGCGTGATGCCGTCAAGCGACGTCACCATGTTCGTGACGCCAGTAAATCCATCGGTGAAGCCGCCACCCGGGCCGGACGCGTCCGTCGGCGACAACCCGAAGAACACGCCGTAGCCCGCCCGTAACGTCGTCCGCGGAGCCAGTTGATAGGCCAGACCGATACGCGGGCCGAAGTTATTTCTATCGAGCGGCGCGAGGTCGCGAGGCACGCCTCCCGATCCGGCGAAATTCATCGCGCCTTTGAGATTGGGAAACTGCGACACGCGTCCTGCGATCGGCGATGCGGCCGCAAAATCAAAAATGCTAAAGCGGTCATAGCGTTCGGTGCGCGCGAAGTTCATGTCGTAGCGCAGGCCAGCGTTCACGGTCAGCTTGCGGGAGACTTTGTAGTCCTCCTGCACGTAGAAGGCGAGATAGCTGGACTTCGACGCGACGGCGGGTTCATTGGCGATCGTGCCGCTCGGTATGCCAAGCAGAAACGTTGCAAACCCGAATCCGCCGGTGGCCGACGCCTGGAACGGGTTTGGTCCCTGCGTGAAGTTCTGCCCAAAGTTGAGATTTCCGCTAGCGCGTGTGTTTTGCAACTGGTTGATCAAGTAGGTGCGGAAATCCGCGCCGAACTTCACCGAGTGCTTCCCGGCGATTTTGGTCATCGACGTCTGCACCGAGTGCCCAAGCTGCGTCGAATAGTTCTGCACCCCATTGCCGATCCCCGACATGCCGCCGATCGACGTGGGCGGAATCGCCCGCACCTGCTGCGCGTCGCGAAAATTGGCGGCGATACCGATCGTTGTGACATCGAACCCATCGCTCCACGCTTGGCGTGTTCCAAACATTCGAGAAAGGCCATAGTTCAGGCTGAAGATTAACGACGGGCTTACGGTGTAGGTGTCCTGCAATGTGAACGAGTGGCGGCGCTGCGTCAGCGGCGGATTGGTCGGGTTGCCGAGATTGGCGAAGTAGTTCGGTTCTCCGACAAATGGATATTGAATCGAGTATCGGCCGAAGATCTTGTGACGGTCGCTGATGTTGTGGTCGATGCGCGCGTCGCCGGAGTCGGTCACGTTCTTCCGCGATGCGCCGATGTCCAGATTGCCGGCGATGCGCGAGTTCGTCGGAGCCGGATAATACTGCCCTAGCGTCCGCGAGGTGGCCGCGATGCGTTGCGGCGGCAGCACATTCCCTGGGAATGGCGTGCGCGTAAAGTTGCCCGGCGTCACCTCGCGCAGCGTCGCCGGATCGTAGACGGCAATCAGCGCGCCTGCACCATTCCGTGTGGCCGAAAAGTCGCCGTTCCGTTCAAGCGCTGTCGGCACCGTGAACGCGGAAGTCGCCAACTGGGACTCGCGAAAGCCTTCGTAGTCGATAAAGAAGAACGTGCGATCCTTACCGTTATACAGTTTCGGCAGCAGCGCCGGCCCGCCTAATGTAAAGCCGTATTGATTGCGCCGCAGCGCTCCCAACGGGACACCCGCGCGATTCGCGAAAAAGCTGTTGGCGTCCATTTTGGAGTTCCGCAGGAACTCATAAACCGTGCCGTGGAATTGATTCGTGCCCGCCTTGGTGACGACGCTGATCACGCCGCCATTGAAGCGGCCGAATTCAGCCGATAGCGCATTCGTTTCAACCTTGAATTCGCTTACCGCATCCACGCTGGGCGTGTAGATCAGGAAGCTGTTGCGCGGACCGTTGCGCGGAGTCGTGTTCGGCATGCCGTCGACCGTCACTTCGCTCGTAAAGTTGGAGGCGCCGTTGATCGAGGGAACACTGCCGCCTAGATGCACGAATCCGGCTGATGGAGTCGGCAACACGCCGGGAGCCAACGCGGCTAAAGAGAACGGTTCCCGTCCGTTGAGCGGTAGTTCGATGATCCGCCTGTTTTCGATGACTTGTCCAAGCGTGGCGTTCGTCGTATTCACCAGCGGGGCGGAAGCTTCCACCGTCACGCGGTCCGATGCCGCGCCGACTTCCAGTGTCAGGTCCAGCGACACCCGGTCGCTGACCTGCAACAGCACGCCATCGCGCGTTAATGGCTTGAAGCCCGATTTCGCTACCTCGACCCGGTACCGACCCGGCGGGAGCAAGGGAAACGAATAGATGCCGCTATCGGCGGTCGTGAACTTGCGGGACATGTTGGTTCC
>VFZQ01000837.1 GCA_016871135.1 Acidobacteriota bacterium
AGATTCGTGCGTGGTGGGACAAGTTCCCCAACGCAAACATCGGCCTCGCCACCGGCTACGAGTTCTTCGCCATCGACATCGATCCGGCTGGTATGGCCTGGTACGAAGCCGAGCAGCTGCCGGCGACTCACGAAGCCGTCACCGGGCGCGGCGGGCGGCACGTGCTCTATCGGATGCCTACCGGCTACGTGATCGGCAACAGCGCTGGCTTGTTGGCCGAAGGCGTGGACGTGCGCGGCATTGGCGGTTACATCGTTGCGCCACCGTCGGTACATCCGTCTGGTACTACGTATACATGGCTGGACTGCGACGGACTCGTTCCAGATGGTCCATGCGCAGACGCGCCGCCGGAGATCATTGCTGCGCTGGCGCATCGACCGGAAACGAGCGGGCCACTTACGATACCGAACACGATCAAGAAAGGCGTCCAGCATCGTACTTTGCACAGCCTAGCGTCGTCGCTCCGCGCAAAGGGCCTGGAGCAACCGGAGATCGAAGCGGCGCTGATTATCGCGGCGCGGCGATGCGAAGAAGTACCGCCTGATTCACACATGGCGCGGCTAGCCGAGTCGGTCTGTAAACGCTATCAGCCCGGCCTTTCGCCCGACTACGCCGCTCGCCAGCGCCAGCGTCAGGCCGTCGCCGACGACTCGCCGCTGACGGCGATCATCGAAGAACCCGAGCGCGTGAAATCGTGGACGGAAGCCGAACTCGCCGATGCGCTTATTCGCGACCACGGCCACGCGCTCCGATACGTCGCAAGCCTAAGCAAGTGGTTTCACTACGACGGTGTGCGATGGATCGAAGACGACACGCAAGCAATCTATCGGTTGGCGCTCGCGCTCGTTCGAAAACTTCGATTCCGCAAAGGCGAATCGAGCGCGAAGTTAAAGAGCGTCGTCACCATCGCGGGTACTCATCAGGCCGCTGCGGGCCGTATCGCCGACTTCGACGTTGACGATTTTCTCCTGAACTTTCAGAATGGCGTCGTCGATCTTCGGAACGGAAATATCGGGCGACATCGACGGGACCATTTCATGACACGCGTAATCCCCTTTGCATTCAATCGACACGCACACGCGCCGCGCTGGGATCGATTTCTAGGCGAGATCTTCGAACCGCATTGCGATCTCGCCGAATGGATACAAAAGGCGGTAGGCTACTCACTCACCGGCGACGTTCGAGAGCACTGCTTTTTTCTGATGCATGGCAACCGTCGAAACGGCAAGGGTGTCTTCGGCAACACGCTCCGGCGGATTTTCGGCGACTATGCCCACCAAGCCGATTTTAGAGCCTTCGCCCAAAAGTATGGCGACGGACCGCTTGACGGCATCGCAAACATGCGCGGCGCGCGGTTCGCGCTCTGTTCTGAGATGCCTCAGGGCGCACGGTTCGATGAAGCCCTACTGAAGACTCTCACCGGCGGCGATTCCGTTCGCGCGCGGCTGTTGCACGCAAATTCTTTCGAGATCCGGCCGACGTTCAAATTGTGGTTCGCGACAAATCACAAGCCGAACATCTCAGACAACGACGCGGCGCTGTGGGCGCGAACTCGCCTGATTCCGTTCGATGTCAGTTTCTTCGGACGCGAAGACCGCACACTCGGCGATGCGCTCATCAGTGAGGCCGAAGGCGTCATCGCATGGGCCGTCGAAGGCGCGATGCGCTGGCGCGAAGAAGGGCTTGAGCCTCTACCTAAAGCCGTGCGGTGCGCGACAGAAACGTTTGAAGCTGAGTCAGATGTACTGGCCCGCTTCATCGCGGAGCGGTGCACGCTCGGCGAATTCTACTCGGCGCAAGCCCGGGTGCTCTACCGCGCCTATGTCGCGTGGGCCGAAGCAACCGGCGAACGGCCAATGAAAGAGACGGCGTTCGGCTTGCGGATGGTAACCAAGAAGTTCGAGAAATCGAAGACCGAGCGCGGAGTCCAGTACAACGGCTTGAAAGTGAGGGAAGAATGACGCGCCTGAAGGGTTTCTGCGTAGTTCCTGAAGGGTTTCATGCAGGGTTTGAGCCAATGTTTATAGGGGTCTTGCATAGTCTGAAGGGTTTTTTCCACCTCTCGTCAGAACCATGCAAAAACCCTATATATACGGCGGAGACATGGAAAAAACCCTTCAGACCCTTCAAGGTTGTTGATTCCAAACCACTTAACCATAAACGCAACCCTTCAAAACCCTTCATGAACCCTTCAGAGGAGAATCGCCAAGTATGACCACCGACCAAGCCCGCGCGACGATCCAAGCGGCGGTAGACCTGGGATTCCTCGTGGAGCAGATCAACTACGGGCCGAACGCTTGGCTTGGCATCGGGCGACGGAAGGCGGTGACGGCATGAACGACTTCCACCAATTCCTTCGCGGACTTCGCGCCGATCCGCGCCTGGGCCGCTACATTCCCGACTCGCCGAACCTGACGCCGGAGACGGTCGTTCTCGCGCTGGCCGTGGCGTTGGCCGACGCCAGCGAAGGCAACGCACCGCACGGCGGTCACGCGCTCTTGCAGCGGCTCTCGGACGCCGAGAACGGCGCAACGTATCCTCAACCGCCAGCGAGCGCGCGACGTGCGACAGATCCCGCGCAATGCGGGATCGCGACGGCGGGCGGCGCGGCATGAGGGGGGAGGGGGT
>VFZQ01000838.1 GCA_016871135.1 Acidobacteriota bacterium
AACTCCGAAGTAGCCGTGTTTGCCGCCGCCGACGGTGACCAGTTGATTGGAAACCTTGGCCGCCGCCAGTGCTTCATGCAGCCGCGTGGCGTGCGCGTACGGCACGGTCGGATCGGCGTCGCCGTGAATAGTGATAACGGGAGGCAAACCGGCGCGAACGTAGGTCAGTGGCGAAACCCGCTTTGCCGCGGCCTGCCGATCCGGCAGCGCCGCGAACCACTTCACGGCGTACGTCTTCGTATTCGGCCCGTCGATGATATCGCCGACGTCGGTAATTCCAAACCAGTTGACGATTGCGGCGACCTTCAGATCCTCGGTACCCGGACACTGGCGATCCAAGCCGGCCGACGCCGGCGTCATTCCTGTAGTTAAAGACAAGTGCCCACCCGCCGAATGCCCGGTCACGACGATGCGCGAGGTATCGAAGTTGTACTGCTTGGCGTTTCGATACAGCCATCGCAAGGCGCACAAACAATCCTCGACAGCCGCGGGCGCGAGCGCAACGCTCGACGGCCGGTAATCGACGTTGACGATGTTCCAGCCCATCTGCATGTACGGAAGCAGCCAGTGCGTGTAGGAGGCCTTGGTCGAACCCTGCTGCCAGCCACCGCCGTGAATGTAGAGAACCGTCGGACTCGGCACGCTCGTCTCGTAGCGATACACGTCAAGCTTGAGATCGACGCCGCTCGCTGTTTGATAGGTGATATCAGGAGTGATGCGGTATCGCTCCATGCGTGCGATCGTGCTATCCAAGACGGGGGTCTGCGCTGCGAGCGTGACCGAAAACAAGAAAACGAGGCGAGTCATTTGGGTCTGCGCCCATGATACCGGAACCGCCGTTTGCCGGGCTCGTAGGAATCGTCGAAGTCTTCGAACAGAATCGTCTCGATCCCCGAGCGCGCGAAGACCGCGAAGTCGGACGGAGCCAAAGGCCAGGGTACTTTGCCCGGAGGGTCCTCGTCTCCCCGTCCGCGGCACACCACGATCACTTCCCCGCCCGGAGCGACCAACCCAGCCACGGCCGCAATCGCACGTTCGCGAAATTCGAGGGGCATTGCCTGCAGCGTGTAACTCTCGACAACCAGATCGAAAGCGCCGGGGTAAGTCAGCAGGTCGGCGACGGAGTAGGTAACGGAGCTATCGGGAAATCGCTCGCGGGCCCACTGAATCGCCTCGGGCGAAATGTCGAACGCCGTAACAATCGCGCCCCGGGCGGCCAAAGCTTCCGCGTCGTCGCCTAGTCCGCAACCGCAGACCACGGTCCGCGCGGCGGCTCGGGGCAGCCGTTCGCGTTCGCACCAATCACGGAGGTGAACGTTGAACTCGCGATCGGCCCACGGCACGACGGAAAAATCGCGGGCAGCGGTCTTGTAGAGCGCGTCGAACCAGCCCAGCGCATCGCCGCGCTCCAGATGTTGGGCGGCGATCTCTTGAGCCAGATCGCGGCTCATGGAGCCGGTACCGCGACCAGTTCTAGCGCGAACGAGGCGTCCATCGAAGGCAATCCTTCAAATTCGAGCAGCGTCGATGCCGGCGGGCGGTCCTTGTCATAGTACTGAAAACGCCGCGCGCGTATCTTGGCCGACATCGCCTTCGACAAGGAGTAGATGCTCGAAAACGCCACGAGTTTCATCGACGACTTCGCGGCTTCGAGCACCTTTGCCATTCGCTGGAACGCCAGATCGACATCCGCTTCCGCCTGGTGAAACGCCAGTTGCGTGCCGGTCAGGACCACACGCTCGGCGCCGACCAGCACAGCTTTTGAGTACGCGGGCGACGGAGACATGTCGGGCGGATTTAAGAAGACAACATCGTTAGCCGGTTTTTTGCGAAGGCGCACGACGGCTTCGCACTCGGCCAGCGGCCGGTCGTGGAGACGCTCGGCCTGCACGGCGGTCAGCACCGCGGACGGGAACGCGGCGGCGACTCGCGTTCTCACTTCACCAACTGTGTCCAGCGCGGACAGCAGACAGGTCACCCGCACGACGTCGGTGCGTTCGCTACCGGCGATCGCAGCCGCCTTCGTGAGATCGGCGATCGCTTTGTCCAGCATCGGCAGCAGTAGCCCCGGCTTACCTTGTCCCACGCCGCCCATGCCGCTCAATAGTCCGAGACCGCTCGGGTTGACCGCCTTCCGGTTCGCGACTACGGCCTCTACGATGACCTGCGCGCCTTCCATCGGCAGCGCTCCAACTTGAATCGTGCTTACAGCGGGAAGCGGCAACTTCTTTTCGGCGAATGTCTCGCTAACGATCGCTGGCACGCGCCGTTGATCGCCGGTGCCGGCGACGAACGCCCGCAGTTTCACGATTTGCCGCTGGCCGGCTTGCTGCTTGAGCACCTTCAGCGCTTCGCGAACCTGCGCCGACAACAGCCCTTTGCCCGACAGCGGAGAGACTAGAAACTCAAGCTTGGAGGTTTCGACGGTCACCGAAGCCGGCGGATCGGGCAGTACTTCCAACGTCTGCGTAATCTCAACCTCTTGTTTCTTTTTCCTTCTCTGCGCGTGGAGATCCGGAGCCACAACGGCGAGCACAAGTACACAGGCGATTAGACCACGCAGACCGGGCGTCAGCCGCGTATGGGCGGGGGCGCTTTGATAATCTCGAGCGGGAGCGATGGGAGCGA
>VFZQ01000839.1 GCA_016871135.1 Acidobacteriota bacterium
TGAACATGGATGATACTCCTTGTTAGTAACTGTACAGGAAACCTTTGCTGTTGAGAAGGGCCCAGAGCAGGTCCTGCGCCCGCTGGGTCTTCGGTCCGCCACTGAGATACTTTGTTCCGCGCGCGGCTTCGTCTTTGTTTGGCAGGCGCGCATACGACGCGAGATAGAGGTCGTCGACGATGGCGCTGTCTGCTTTGCCGGCGAGAACGAGCTTGGCGACGCGGCCTTTGGGATCGGCGACGGCGTCGGAGATGGTCTTGCCGTTGACAAGGTTGAGCGCTTGCGGGAGCGAGAAATCGGCGCGGCGTTCGCACTCGCAAGCGGTCTCGCGCGTGGGCCGGCCGAACAAATCTAGGAAGCCATCTTTGCCGACGTGGGGGTCGGGCAACTGCGTGGCGGCGGTGTCGACGGGCACTTCCGGAAACGCCGGGCGCGCGCCGGCGGCGCTGGCGACCGCGTCCATTAACTGTTCGGCCGTAAGGCGGCGGGGCATGGCGTGCGAGAAGTTCTCGGCGTCGCCTTCATTCCATTCGTTGGTGGTGAAGGCGGCTTGATAGGTCCGCGAATTGGCGATGGTGCGGATGAGATGCTGCAAGTCGAAGTTGTGATCGATGAAGTCCTTGGTCAGCGCGTCGAGGAGCGCGGGATTGACGGGCGGGTTGGAGGCGCGGATGTCGTCGACGGGATCGATGATTCCCTTCCCGAGAAAGTAGCTCCAGATGCGATTAACGATCGACTTGGCGAAGAACGGGTTTTGCTTCGAGGTCATCCAGTCGGCGAGCGCGTCGCGACGGCGCGGATCGTTCGGAATTTTCACGGGGGCGGTCGAGGCGATCAAGAACTCCGGCGCGACGACGCGCGAGTCCTTGGGGTGCTTCATCTCGTAGTCTCGGCGTTGATCGAAGATGATCTCTTCGCCGATTTCGTAACCGGGGCGCACGCCGACGGCGGAGAAAAATGCCGACATCTGGTAATACTGATTCTGCGTCCAGCGCTCGAAGGGATGGTCGTGACATTGTGCGCAGACCATGCGGACGCCGAGAAAAACTTGCGTAGTCTTTTCCATCGTCGCTTTGGCATCGCGCGTGACGCGGTAGTAGTTGGACGCGGGGGCTTCGTAGCTCGAGCCGGAACTGGTCAGAAGTTCGCGGACGATTTTGTCCATCGGCTTGTTGGCGGCGATGGATTCGCGGATCCATTCGCGGAAGGCGTAGGTTCCTTTTTCGCCGAGGAACTTGCGGTTCGTCTGCAGGAGGTCGCCCCACTTCATGGTCCAGTAGTCGGTGAAGGATGGGCGGGCGATGAGTTTGTCGATGATTTTCGCGCGCTTCAATTTCTGCGGCGTGGCATCGGCGAGGAAGGCGCGCACTTCGTCGGGCGAAGGCGTTTGGCCGGTGAGGTCGAGCGTGACGCGGCGCAGGAAGGAGGCGTCGTCGGTGGCGGGCGAGGGCTGGATTTTCAGCTTCTGCAGCTTGGCATCGATGTGGGTGTCGACGTAGTTGTTTTGCGGCAGGGGTTTCCAGGCGAAGCCGGGTTTCGGATTTAGAATCGTCACAGGGACGGTGGAGTATTTGCCTTGGTAGCGGATGAGGAGTGTCGCTTCGCCGATGCGTTCGCCGGAGACTTTCGCGGCGACATCGACCTTCGCCACGTCGGGTACGTTCGATTCGACGGTTGCTTCTTTCGTCACGTCGCGCGTCGCTCCGTCGGCGAACTTGGCGATGACGTTGACCTGGGCGGACTCGCCCGGTTTCGGCATGTTGATTTCGCGCGGCGTTACTTCGATGGCGGTGACGGTGTCTTTGGCGCGATCGCCGTACGGAACGCCTTGCGCGATCCAGTTGTAGATCGTCTTGTAGTATGCCGAGTCCTTTTCAAAACGCAAACCGCCGCCGTGCGCAATTTCCTGCGACGGTTTGGCGAGCATGAGGCTGCGGGCGGGCTCGGCGCGATTGAAGCGTCGTCCGGAGAGATCGTAGAGCAATGCTTCGTAGTCGAACTGCGGATCGTAACCGCGCAGCGACAGCTTGAAACCGTTCTTGCCTTTGGCCGCGCCGTGACAAGGGCCAGACGTGCAGCCGGCCTTGTTCAGAATCGGCGCGACATCGCGCAGAAAGGTGACGGGTTGTGCGGCCAGCGCGGCGGCGCTAGCGAGCAGAAGCGGAAGTCGCATTCTTATCCTCGGGTTCAAGAGCGGGCACTTCGAATGAGAGCGCCTTGGAATACACGTCTTGCTGCATTGTGCCGGTCATCAAGGCGCCGCGGATCATGATGTCGTAGAGCGCCGGCGCGGTGTTGCGCGTGGAGGTGACCAGGAACGTTCCGGAGCGCCGGTTGCCTTTTTCGACGGCCATATTGATGATGCGGAGGTCGGCGAAGTTCGGGACATCAACGGTCACCGCCGGAGGCACGGGCTGCATGTTGTTGCGAGTGGTCCAGGTCCAGCGGAAATGGAACTCGTAGCCGGCGTCTTTCTTCAACGATTTTTCCAACTTCAAATCGAGCGAGGCGGGTTGCGCTTCGGTCATGGCTGCCGGCAACTCCAGCCCGAGCCATGCGCCGTTGAGCGCTCGCTGGCGGTCCACGACGCCTTGTGTCACGGCGCCGGCTACGTTGATCGC
>VFZQ01000840.1 GCA_016871135.1 Acidobacteriota bacterium
TATTTGCAACAACTTGCGAAATAAGTGCGGTAAAAAGCTTGGAAATGGTATGCTACTATTGAAATAGGAAAAGGCCCTTCGGCACAGTCGCCGGCAGGGCCTTTTCCTATTTCACAAGGAGTCACCCATGAAACTGTCACGTTCCGAGCAAGCCCGCGTCAACGGCGCCAAGTCCAAAGGCCCCAAGACCGAACAAGGCAAAGAAAAATGCGCCAAGGCCAACATCACCCACGGCGCCTACGCCGCCCGCATCTCCACTCTCCCCTTCGAGGACCAGGAAATGTACGCCTCCATGTGGCAGGCCGCCGTCGACCAGTTGAATCCTCGCAATACATTGGAACTAAATCTGGTTACTCAATACGTCGACTGGACATGGCGCGCTGACCGCCTTCTCGGCGCCGCCAACGACGAAGCCCTCAACCGCTCCGCCGGCTTCCGCCTCCAGAGCCAGGACACCCTCGACTGGGACCAGGCCTTCGTCCGTACCATCACCGAGACGCAATACGTCCAGAATCTCGAAAAGCAGGCCGCCCGTTGCACCTACAACGCCGCCCGGGTCCTCAAACAACTCAAAGACTTACGCGCCTTCACCGTATCGCGGGAAGAGTCCCAGGAATGCGCCGCGATGAAGGACCGAATCGCGCAAATTGGCGCGGAAAACAATCCAATTAACCGCTGGGAATTACCCCAGTATCAATACGTACCCGTCGCCGATGTCGACACACCCCAGAAACGATGACCAAACATGCCCTTCGGCGTTAACCAGCAGGCGCAAAAACCGTCCATTTCACAGGTCCAAATCATCGACCAGCCCGAAGTGTGCCTGGAAACCCGCTTCCAACCCAAGATCCCATCGACAGCCGAACCACTGTCCTACCGCGTCCGCAAGGAAGCGGTCTCCGGCTACCCGGGACAGTGCGCCGACACCGGCCTCGTCGTCACCGCAGCGCTACTGCGCCGGCGAAGTCGTCGCGGTCAATCGCGTCCCGATGATCTCTCCCGACACAACCATTTCCACGCGCCGGTTCTTCTGGCGATTCGCCGCCGTGTTGTTTTCATAGAGCGGCTGCGTCTTGCCGAAGCCGATCGCCGAAATCGAGTCGGCGTTCAGACCCTGCGCGATCATGTACTCGCGAACGGTATTGGCGCGGTTCTCCGACAGCTTCTGATTGAAGTCGTCGCCGCCCGTCGCATCGGTGTGGCCTTCAATCGCCAGCCGCAGCGTGGGATGCGCGAGCAGAATGCCGCTAATACGCGCCAGTTTCTCGCGCGTCTCGGGCCGCAGCGTAAACTTGCCGATGTCAAACAACACATCCGACATGTTGACGATCAGCCCGCGCGCCGAATCGCGCGTTTCGAGAATCAGGTTGAACTGATCGAGCAACTGTTTGCGCAGCGCCGTCTTTTCGTCTTCGGCGCGCTGGCGAAGGCGGTCTGCTTCAGCTGCCGACTGTTTTGCCTTCTCGGCCTCGGCGATCGCCGCCGCGCGCGCCGCCTCGGCTTCAGCCTTGGCTTTCTCGGCCGCCGCGCGCGCTTGATCGGCCTCCCACTTCAAACGCTTCGCTTCGAGCGCGGCGGTTTCCGCTTCCGCCTTCGCGCGCTGGGCCGCAAGCCGCTCGGCCTCCGCTTCCGCGCGCGCCTTCTCCGCCTCGGCCCGCGCCTTCTCGGCAGCCGCGCGCAATCCTTGTTCGACGCGCGCGCGTTCGGCCGCCTCGGCAGCCTTCTTCGCCTCGGCCTCCGCCACCGCCTTCGCCGCGGCTTCGCGTTCGGCGGCCGCTTCGCGCTCCAGCATCTGGCGTTCTTCGTCCTTGCGCTTAACGGTCAACACCCGAGCGTCCTCGGCCGTCTGCACCGCCTCGCGCGCGATCATCGAGACCGGCTTGTTGCCCGCCTTGCGCGCTTGATAGCCCTCGGCCTGGCCCAGCAAACCCGCGGCTTTCTTGTAGGTATCGGTGGCGTACTTCTCCGCCCCGGTCGCCCGCGCGATCTGCAGCGCCGTGCGCGCTTCGTAGAGTTCGATCGGCACCTTCAGATCAACCACCGGCTTCGGCCCGGCCAGCGTTGCGTACTGCCCACGCTGCAACAGTTCGAACTTCGCGTCGATCTCGTCGATCTTGCCGACCGTGTCCTGCCGAACGACGTTCTCCATCACAATGACATCGCTCGGCTGCGTGACCGCGAAGTACGGCTCGGCCGTGACAATCAATCCAAACGCTTGCAACTCCGTGGTGACGTTCAGCTTCCCGCTCGTTCCGTTCAATAGAATCTCGCCGAGGTTGGTCGCGCGGCCCTCGGGCGTAATCGCCCACAACACGTAGGTCAGATACTCGGCGCCGTGCATCTGCGCCGGCTGCAGGTTGCGCAACTCGACCTCGATCTCAATGTAGCCCTGCTTGCTCTCGACCTTCGCTTCGCCCTTGGCCGCGGCCAGATTCGCCGTGCCCTTGAAATCGATCTTCGTCGCTCCGGAACGGTGACGGTAGTTGATCGCCTTCGCCGTCTTGGCCACGACATCGACTTTGAACGTGACCATCGGCGGGCCAGGATCGGTCCGTTGCGCCGGCAACGCGGCGAGGAACGCGAACGCTAAAACAATGCTTTTCATGTCAAGGGCTCCAG
>VFZQ01000841.1 GCA_016871135.1 Acidobacteriota bacterium
TGAAGGTGGAATTCTAGTTCTGCGAATCGATCGGATTACACTCACACCCGTTCGCGTTCCGCTGGTCGAGCCGTTTCGCATTTCGAACGGTGAAGTCGCCGAGAAGGATGCACTCGTGGTTGCGATTTCGAGCGAGGGACTTACTGGCTACGGTGAGTCCTCGCCGATGTCTGGGAGTTTCTATTCGAGCGATACGCCGGAGTCGTGTCTTGCTGAGTTGCGGACTCACTTGGTGCCGGCGCTGCAAACGCAGTCGTTCGAGGACTTGGACGCGGCCTGCGAGTGGATCGACGCGCAGCAGGCGAGCCCGTTTTCAAAAGCGGGCCTGGAAACCGCGCTGTGGGACTTGGAAGCGCGGCGGCGCGGCGTGCCACTCCATCGTCTGCTCGGCGCATCCAAGGATCACTGCGAGTCCGGCCTTGCCGTCGGTCTCTACGACGACACGCGCGATCTGTTGCGGGCCATCGAACGCTATCTGCCCGAGGGTTACAAGCGCGTCAAGATCAAGATCTGCCCCGGTCACGATGTCGAACTCATCGAAGCCGTCCGTAAGGAATTCGGCGATATCCCACTGATGACCGATGCCAACGCGTCCTACACGTTGGCGGACATCGAAGTCTACAAACGCCTCGACGACTTCGGGCTTCTCATGTTCGAACAGCCGCTCGCCGGCGGCGCGCTCGAAGACTCTGCGGCGCTGCAGCGCCAACTGAAGACGCCGGTCTGTCTCGACGAAAGCCTCGAAACGCTTGCAGATCTGGATCGCGCCGCCGCCCTCGGCAGTTTTCGCATCGCGAACATCAAGATTCAGCGTGTCGGCGGATTGCGCAACGCGTTGCGCATCTACGAGCGTGCACGCCAGCTTGGCTTGTCGATTTGGGTCGGAACCATGCCGGAACTTGGCATCGGTTGCCTGCACGGCGCCGCCCTTGCGGCGCTTGACGGCTGCGACTATCCCACCGACGTCGAGGCGTCGACGCGTTGGTTCCGCGGGGATATTGTCGATCCCGCGCTGCTCACCGTTCGCGACGGCGTCATCGATCTTCGCGGGCACGCCGGCTACGCGGTGGCATATGATCAATGGTTATGAATAGACGTTCGATGCTGGCCTCGCTCGGCGCGGGCGCGGTCTCCGCGCAGACGCTTTATGCTCCCAAGGGCAAAGCCGCGGTCTACACCGGTCCGCATAAGCCGCACACGAAGTTGTCGGAGTTGAAAGCGAAACACAAGGGCCAGAAATCGTGGCGCGAGTTGATCGTCGACGACAAGCATCTGCGTAGCGAGTATTTGTATCTGGCCCCAGGCCAAGGCCATCCTCGCGCGATGCATCCGGACACGCGTGCATGGTGGGTGATCATGCAGGGCGAGGTTCGCTTCGACATCGAGACACAGCAACCGTTCGTCGCAAAGAAGGGTTCGATCGTCCAGGTTCCCTATCAGACGTTATTTTCGTACGAAGCGGTTGGATCCCAGCCGGCTCTGGTTTTTGAAACGAACGTCGCCGGCGCGCGGACGCTCTACGTCAATCGCAAGGACGCCCCGGCGCTCGAAGGCCACGAATGGTTGCCAGTAACAGCCCGCGCCCGCGTTATCGGCAAGTGGCAGCGAAACAACCAGCCTCACACCACCTACGACGAACTCGCAGCCAAGCTGGAAAAGGGCGAATTGACCGGCACGCAGCGCGTGGTCGAAGACGACCGCGGCGCGGCGAACTTCATCTACGGCTACAACAGCAAGCTGCCGCCACTTGATGAAAAGGCGCGTGGCCACTATCACCCCGAAGGCGCCGAGTACTGGCTGGTGATGTCAGGACAGATTCGTTATCCGATCGAAAAGGTCGGTGTAGTCATTGCCGAACCGGGCGACGTCGTCTACGTCCCCGCATTCACCTGGCACGCGCCGCGGTGGTGGGGCGACGGACCCGCGTGCCGGTTAGCGATGAACGGCTTTCCGTGGATCTCGCACCTGTTCGATCCCGATTGAGTTAGACGTTGCCTTGCCGCATCTGCTCGGCCAAATAGTCGGTCGCACGCCATGCAAGCGCGAGAATTGTCAACGTCGGATTCTTCTCCGACGCCGTCGTAAACGACGAACCATCGACCACGAAAACATTCTTCACATCGTGCATTTGGTTGAATCCGTTGAGCGCGCTGCGCTTCGGATCATCGCCCATGCGGCACGTGCCGTGTTCGTGAATCGCTGAACCGAACGGATCGATCGAACCGCGCTCAAACGGAAGCATCTCGGCCTTCATGCCTTTGAACACACTCTCGGCCATATCGTACATCTCGGCAAGCATTTTCTTTTCGTTGTCGCCAATCGAGTACTCGATGCGCGAGGTTGGAACGCCGTAACGGTCCTTCGGCGTACCCTCGACCGTCACGCGATTATGCTTGTACGGCAGCACTTCTCCGTATGGATGCATCGCCACCAGCGCGGGGAATCGCTGCTTGATCGCTTTCTTGAAATCGAGGCCGAAACCGTCGATCTTCTTTGCCCACGATGCCACGCCAGGCTGCGCGCCGGTATTCCAGAACTGCGAACCGAAGCCGCGCAGGTAATCGCGCTTGCGGCCGTCGCGCGCGTTGTAACGCGGCAAATAGATG
>VFZQ01000842.1 GCA_016871135.1 Acidobacteriota bacterium
TGTTTTCGCACATCGCCGCGTAGTTTTGCCGGATCGCGACATGCACTTTTTCGCTGTGTTCGGTATTCCGGTTGGGTTGCGGGAACTCTCGGCCTCGGCACACACTCTCCATGGCGCGCGTAATGTCCATCGGGTTATGGGGTCCGGTGAAATTAACAACTAGATGCCACGGTTTGTTTTTAAGCGCGCGGTGCAGCAACTCCTTCGCGTTCTCGTTGATCCAGTTGTCGCAGTAGGCGTCGTCGGGTAGCGGGGTCGGATGCGTGGCCGCGTACCCCTTCCGTCCGCGCATGTCGTCGACATGGACTTTGTGCAGATTGCGCTTGTGCAGCATCGCCATATACGGATCGGTGGGCTTCTCCAATCCGGCCCGCACCGCGTCCATCTTGCCGGCGTTATCAATCGCGTCCGAAAAGCCCCACTGCTCGGTCAGCCGTTTGCCGTCCAGCCCCCATTCCAGCGTGTTTTTGTGCAGGTCGATCTTCCCGCACCCCATCACGTGATAGCCCGCCGCCCGCAGCTTCTGATAATACGTCGGCTGCGAGAGCGGGTAGTTGTTTTTATTCGAATGGACGCCGCAGTTCGGATACTCTCGACCGCTAGCCAGACAAGCCCGCGACGGTGCGCACAACGGCGATGCGCACACCGCGCGATGGAACAACACCCCGCGCTTGGCCAGCGAGGCGATGTTCGGCAGCTTTAACGGCAGCTTCTCATTGCCGGGCGTCCAATCCGGCCGCCACTGATCCGGCAACAGGAAAAGAAAGTTCGGCTGGCGGCGTCTCGGCTGTGCGAAGGCACTCGCGGCGGACGCAATCGCGGCTCGTCGGGTAAGCATCGGAACTCCATGTTACTTTACTCCCTCGTAGTCCCGCCTTCGCCGACAAACTTCGCTATCCGGAATCCATGATCGGCCGCGATCATCTCCGCCGCCTTCTCTCCGATCATGATCGCCGCTGCGTTTGTGTTGCCGCTTACGATGTTCGGCATGACTCTGGCGTCGGCCACGCGCAGATTTTGGGCGCCGAGTACGCGCAATCGTGGATCGACGACGTCTCCAATCCGGCACGTGCAACTGTGGTGATACACGGTAATCGAATAGTGCAGAGCGAAGTCTTCAAGCAGCGCATCGCTCAATTCGCCGCCTTCTTTGTATCCGTGTTTCTCCGCCAGCGCGGGCGGAATATTCACCGGGCCGATACTTCGGTGCGCGGGCCAGTGCGCGGCAATTTCGAGCGCCCGCCGCACCACGGCCACCATTACCTTGAGATCGTGCGGGTCGGCGTAGTAGTTCATCCGGATCGAAGGGTGCGCCCCCGGATCGGCGCTTTCGAGCACGATCTCTCCTTCACTGTGCGGCAACACCGGATTGGCCAGCAGCAGCATGTTCTCAACATGCGGCGCCAGTTGCCGGTCGGCATCCGCAAAGAAGCGCGATGTGTCGACTCGCAAGATGCCGTTGTAGAAATCGGGCATGAAGCCAAACGGCATATAGGCGATCTGCGCGTCGTGGCTATGCGGATCGCCAAGTCCGGTCGAATACCACGCGGAAGCGTCGTAGAGCGACGACGACGCCAACCCGCTTCCGGTTGTCGCCCATTCGACCAGCCGACGCTGCGCTTCCAGCTTCAACCCCTGCAACTCGGCGGGTAGATGTTCATCTTGCGCGGGATCGGCCGGTAGCAGGCCCGCGGGTTGACGCAGCGCATCCGGTCCCATCGAGATACCCGCCTCCACCACCGAGTTTCCAGCGCCGGGCGCCGGATACAACAATCCGATCATCAGATGATCCTTCAGGTGCTTGCCGACGTGCGGAGAGTCGACTTTGCTCGAGACACCCGCCGCTTCGAGATCCACCCGCGGTCCAATCCCCGACAGCATCAACAGGTGCGGCGAACCGATCGCGCCGCCGCTCAAGATAACCTCGCGCCCCGCCAGCGCGGTCGTCAATTCACCACTGGCCGTCTTGTACTCAACCCCTTGCGCCGTTGTCCCATTCAGCAACACGCGCGTGACCTGCGCGCCCGTGATGATCGTCAGATTCGGACGCTGTTCCGGTTGGCCCTCCAGGAACGCGCGATAGGTGCTCGATCGCTGACCGCGTTTGGTTGTGGTTTGAAACAGCGACACGACTCCCGCCGGGCCGCCCCGGTCGCGCCCGTTGTAATCGCCGCGCGGAATGCCCGCCGCTTCGGCTGCCTCGACAAACTCGCGCGCGCCAGGAAGAATTGGCGAACGAACCGAAACGCCAAGCGGACCCGTAGTGCTGTGCGCTTCGGCGTCGATCGTAATTTCGCCGCACGGAGCAAGCCCTTCGCTCTTCTTGAAGTACGGAAGAACCTCTTCGTAGCTCCAGCCGGTCGCTCCGTTCGCGGCCCACGCGTCGAAGTCTCCCGGATGACCCCGCACGTAGGCCATGTAATTCAGCCCGGACGACCCGCCCAACATCTTGCCGCGCGGCACCGGCACGCGCCCGCCATGCAGTCCGAGCCCGGCCTTTCCCGGATCGGCCGTATACATCCAATCCGTCGCCGGATTCAACTGCATCGCTGCGGTCGCGATCGGCATTCGCTCGACCTCCGGCGGTCGCTCGCCCGCTTC
>VFZQ01000843.1 GCA_016871135.1 Acidobacteriota bacterium
AGTTGTCGTAGGGTGTGCGATTACCGCCGGAATCGCCCACGGCCGAAAACGCGCCGAGATCGAAGCGCGGTAAGACGAGCTTCGTGCTCGATGCTTTTAGTGATGCGGGTAGGCCGAGCGAAGTGAAGTCGAAGCCATCGTGGGGACGGATACTGCCCTCAACGAAGCGGGTCCAGTTCAGGCGCGTGTTCAGAAACAGCGACGGAGAGAGTGTGTAGACATCGTCGAAGGTAACGCCCCAGTTCTGGCGGAGGAGGTTGTTGCCGGTGGCGATGTTGGAGAAGCGGTTACCGCGGTTTTCGACGCGGTCGTTGTAGCGGCCGGAAAGGAACAGCTTATGCTTGTCGGAGACGTTCCAATCGATGCGGCCGCTGAAGGAGGAGAAAACGTCGGAACGGACGGCGTTATTGAAGTAGTTGTTCGTGCCGTTGGTTCCGCGCTGCGAGCCAGTGAAGTTCTCGGACGGAATCAGGCCGAGCACGTTGCGCGCGATGGGGCTGAGGCGGTTCGCCGGAATGCGATTGCCGGCAAGCGGCTGCCTGCGGATGTTTCCACCTTCGGTGACGCCGGTGAGCGGGTCGAACAACTGATAGATCGAATCGAGGGTGAGGAGTTGCGAGAAGTCCCCATTGCGCTGGGCTTCGGTGGCGACGGTGGAAAAGGTCGGCTCCGGCTCGGACTGGCGGATTCCTTCGCTGCCGAAGAAGAAGAAGAGTTTGTTCTTGCCGTTGATGATTTTGGGAATCATCACTGGACCGCCGAACGTAAAGCCGTACTGATTGAAGCGCGTGACGGGCTTGCGTTGATTGGCAGCGTTGGTGAAGAACGGCGTAGCCTTAAGACGCTGGTTCTGATGGAACTCATAAAGCGCGCCGTGGAAGTTGTTCGTCCCGCCTTTAAGCACGACGTTGACGGTACCGCCACCTGTATTGCCGTATGCGGCGTCGGGCTGAAAGGCTTCGACCTTAATCTCCTGAACGGCGTCGACCGGAGGGTTGTAGGCGACGCGGCGATTCCGGGTCATGTCGGGCGCGCCGTCGAGCAGCAGTTCGTTCGACTGGCTCTGGCCGCCTCCCATTGAGAAACCCGAGGGGCCGGCGTTGTCGAAGGGGCGCGTAAAGCGGGGATCGGAGGTTGGTGTGACCCCGTAAGAGAGTTGCGCGAGCGTCAGCGGCGTGCGGCCGTTCATCGGCATGAGTTCGATCTGCTTCTCCGAGATGACCTGGCCGACGCTTGCGGTACTGGTTTGGAGCATGGCCGCGTCGGCGGTGACCGTGACGGTCTCGACCTGGCTGCCGAGTTGCATCGTGATATCGATGTTGACGCGCGAGTTCGTGGTGAGGGAGATGCCTTCCTGACTGAACTTCTTGAAGCCGGTGTGTTCGGCGGTGAGGTTGTAGGGACCCGGCGGGAGGAAGGGCAGTGAGTACTCGCCTTCGCCGCCCGACGCAGTCTCGTACTTGGCGCCGGTATTCTTTTCCACGGCCTGGATTTTGGCGCCCGCGACGGCGGCGCCGGTTGGATCGAGTACGCGGCCGGAAAGTGTGGAACGGTACTCCTGAGCAAATGCGGCGGCGCTGGCGAGGGCAAGTGACGCGACGAGGCGGTGGATCATGACAAACTCCCTTATAGGACGACTATAACGCAGATTATTACAACCGTCAGTCATGGAACTGTAAGGTTGGTTTGTTACGATGAAGGTGTCCCCCGCTTCACCCCACTCCTAAGAGGTTGTCTCGTCTATGTCTAAACTTTTGCTGCTTGCCACCGCGCTTGCTTCCGTCAGTTTTGCGCAAGCCGTCGCCGGATTCGGCGGCATCTCTGGCGTCGTTCGCGATGCGAGCGGCGCCGTCGTCCCTTCTGCCGAGGTTATTGTCGAGAACTCGTCGAAAGGCATTCGGCGAACGCTGGTGTCGAATGACGCCGGCGTGTTCGCCGCGCCCGCGCTGGTGCCGTCGACCGGTTACTCGGTCAAGGTCTCCAAAGCCGGATTCCGCGCCTTCGAAGTGAAGGAGATCGAGATACTGGTTGGTCAGAATGTGAACATTAACGCGTCGCTGTCGGTGGAAAGCGCCACGACGCAAGTCGATATCACGGACCAGGCGCCAATCGTCGAACAGACTAAGACTGGGACGTCGCAGGTGGTCAACAGTTTGCAGATTCGCGATCTGCCAATCAACGGACGGCGCGTCGATAGCTTCGTGCTACTGACCCCGGCCGTCGTTTCCGACGGCACGTTCGGGCTGGTTTCGTTCCGAGGCATCGCCGGCGGCAATTCGTATCTCACCGATGGCAACGATACGACCAATCAGTTCTACAACGAAAACGCCGGCCGCACGCGTATCAGTTCGCAGATCTCGCAAGACGCTGTGCAGGAGTTCCAGGTGCTGACCAACGGCTACTCGGCAGAGTTCGGGCGCGCCTCCGGCGGCGTCATCAACACAGTCACGCGTTCGGGCGGCAATGAGACGCATGGCACGGCTTATTGGTTTTTCCGTAATCAGGACTTCAGCGCCCGCGACCGTTACGCGGCGATCAATCCGAAAGAGCGGCGCGATCAATTCGGCGGTTCGCTGGGCGGCGCGATCGTTAAGGA
>VFZQ01000844.1 GCA_016871135.1 Acidobacteriota bacterium
AGCCGCGATCGATCGACGACGTGCCCATCTTAGCTTTGACGATTCATTCGGCGAAACTGGGTGACGATGCGATCCGGCGTGTGGCGGCGCAATTGGAGACGGTGATCGCACGTACCCCGGACGTTTCGGAGATCAAGATTTTAGGCGGACGGCGGCGGGAGATTCGTGTCGACGTCGATCCGGCGCGACTGGCGGCGCGCGGCGTGGCGGCGCTCGACGTGGAGCGTGCGTTGCAAGCGGCGAATCAGCGAAGGCCGGCGGGATCGGTGACGTCGAACGGGCGGGAAATCCTGCTGGAATCCGGGCAGCAACTGGCATCCGCGGCCAATGTGCGCGCGGTCCCCGTGAACGCCGCGAACGTCCGCGTGGAAGATGTCGCGGCCGTCGCCGACCTCGGCGAAGAGCCGAGGCAGGCGGTGCAATTCGGCACGCGGGCGGGCTTCGAATCGGCGGTAACGCTTTCGATCGCCAAGCGACGCGGGACGAACGCGATCGCGGTGGCGTCGGATGTGTTGGAGCGGATAAAGCCGTTTCCTCTACCAAACGGGATGACAATAACGGTGACGCGGCATTATGGCGAAACGGCGGCGGAGAAGTCGAACGAATTGCTATTTCACATGGGGATCGCGGTGGTGACCGTGACGCTGCTAGTGGCGCTTACGTTGGGACTGCGCGAATCGCTAATCGTGTTCGTAGCGATTCCCGTGACACTGGCGCTTACGCTGACGGTGTTTTATCTCTACGGCTACACGCTGAATCGCATCACGCTGTTCGCGCTAATATTTTCAATCGGCATCTTGGTCGACGACGCGATTGTTGTCGTTGAGAATATCGTCCGGCACGCGCGGATGCCCGAGAATGCGGCGCGTGCGATCGCCGATGTCGCGATTGAAGCGGTGGATGAAGTGGGCAATCCGACAATCCTCGCGACGCTAACGGTGATCGCCGCGATTTTGCCGATGGCGTTTGTCGGTGGCTTGATGGGGCCATACATGCGGCCGATTCCGATCGGCGCGTCGGCGGCGATGTTCTTTTCGCTCGTTGTTGCGTTTCTTGTCACGCCTTGGGCGACGGTGCGGATCCTCGGCGGCGGGCATGCGCATGGCGCTATCGCCGAAGACCGGGTGACGATTCTCTATCGCCGGTGGATGTACCGGCTGATTCATTTCGCGCCGTATCGATGGGGCTTTCTGGGCGGTGTTGTGCTGTTGTTGCTCGGCGCGTGCGGACTCGTCTACATCAAGTTCGTGCAGGTGAAGATGCTGCCGTTCGACAACAAGAGTGAGTTCCAGGTGATCGTCAACATGCCGGAAGGAACACCACTCGAACAGACCTCGCGCGCGACGCGTGAGCTGGCCGAAACCGCACTAGGCCAGCCGGAGGTCGTCAACGTACAAGCGTACGCCGGCACGGCGTCGCCCTACAACTTCAACGGGCTGGTGCGGCATTACTTCCTCCGTGCCGAGAGCCATCTGGGTGATCTGCAGGTCAACCTCGTCAACAAACACGAACGAGACAAAGACAGCCATTCAATCGCGAAGGAGATGCGAACGCGGCTGCTGCCGGTGGCACGAAAACACCACGCGCGCATTCAGGTGGCCGAGGTTCCGCCGGGTCCGCCAGTATTGCAAACGCTGGTCGCCGAGATCTACGGACCGGATGCGGCGGGGCGCGAACGGCTGGCGCGCCAGCTCATGGGAATTCTCGAAAAAACAAAAGGCGTCGTGGATGTCGATTGGTATGGCGAAGCGGACCGTCTTCGGCGGCGCTACACGATCGATGCCGCCAAGGCGGCGGCGCACAACATCAATGCGGCAATGATCGCGGCGACGCTCGATGCGGCGTCGGCTGGGCGTGTGGCCGGATTGGCTCACGATCCGAACGCAGCCGAAGACGTGGCGATTTCGGTGCGACTGGATCGCGCGGCGCGATCGCGGCCGGGCGTGCTGGAGTCGCTGCGCGTAAACGGAGTCGCGCTGAGCGAGATCGTGTCAATCGAAGACGGCGTTGCGGACAAGGCGATTTATCACAAGAACCTGCTGCCGGTGACCTATGTGACAGCCGATGTCGCGGGCGTTGTCGAAAGCCCCGTCTACGCCATTCTCGATCTCGGCCCGGAAATCGACAAGCTGCAAATCGAGCAGTTCACGGCGACGCTGCCGTCAAGCGATTCACGCTATGCAATGAAGTGGGACGGCGAATGGCACATTACCTACGAGGTGTTTCGCGATCTCGGCATCGCGTTCGCGGCGGTAATGATCCTCATCTACGTGCTGGTCGTCGGCTGGTTCGAGAGCTTTCTGACGCCGCTGATCATCATGGCCGCGATTCCGTTTTCGCTGGTTGGCATTCTGCCGGCGCACGGTATTTTGAACGCGTTTTTCACGGCGACGAGCATGATCGGCTTCATCGCCGGCGCGGGGATTGTCGTGCGCAATTCGATTATCCTGGTCGACTTCATCGAACTGCGGCGGCGCGAAGGCATGCCGCTTGATGAAGCAGTAATCGACGCGGGCGCCGTTCGCTTTCGCCCGATGATGCTCACCGCCGCGGCCGTTGTGGCAGGCAGCGTTGTCATTTTGTT
>VFZQ01000845.1 GCA_016871135.1 Acidobacteriota bacterium
GAGCACCCGACGGCAAACACAACGCCAAAACAGAAAGGAGCCCAGTCAGCTACCGTCCTTCAGGCTCATCGTTCGATGAGAATATGCTGCGTTTTCTTTGTGTGGAAGAGTCAGGAGCCGAAGATCAGGGCGCTGAAGATGGCCATCGCGGGACCGATAAACATGCCTGAGACCTGCCACGCGATGACAAGCCCCAGCATCTGAAACATGCCCGCGGACTGACGCAGATCTTCGAGTTTGTAGGCGATCGACTCGGGCAGAATCACACCGATCGCCGTAAATCCGTCGAGCGGCGGCAGAGGAATCAAATTGAACGCGCCGAGCACGACGTTCAAAAAAAACATCACGCTGAAGAGATCTTCGATCGGATTGCCAGAAGTTTGCAGAAAACTTGTGCGACCGGCGAACGCTCCGGTCGAATAACCGATGCGCAGCGCAAAGCCGCCGATGATGGCGAGCGTGAAGTTCGAGAGCGGTCCGGCCAGCGACATCCACGCGGCGCGCTTCGGATATCGCCGCGCCCAGAACGGATCGTATGGCGCCGAGGCCCATCCCATCATCCAACCGTTGAAGAAGAACGACAACCACGGGAATATCAGCATGCCGAACGGTTCGCGCTGAATGTGCGGGAACGGGCTGAGCGAGACTTGGCCCGAATTGTAGGCCGTGCGGTCGCCGCCCATCAGCGCGGCCCAGGCGTGCGCGGCTTCGTGGCAGACCGTCGAGAACAGAAACACGACGTACCACATGACGCCAAATACGATTTGATCGGCTTCCAGCATTTCTACTTAGAGTAGCAAGCGCGATGCGCGAGGAAACCGACGGCGGGCAGCAACGCCGCGATGAGAAACGCTTCGGCGTAGAGTTGGCGGTCGAAGAGACGTCCGGTCAGCGGCGTGACGATCGCCACCAGCGCCGACCACGCGCCCGAGGACAGACCCGCCAGGAACGCCGAATCGCGCACGCCGAACGCCGTCGTTCCGTACGATATGCCGCCGACGATGAAACCCGAGGCGATGAACATCGCGAAGAATAGAAGCGCCATCAGCGAAGGGATGTCATTGAGATACGGCGCGAACGCGAGCGGGATCGACAGGACTGTCAACGCGGCGAAGAGCGGCTGATGACCGTACTTGTGCGCGGTCTTATCGGTCAGCCAGCCCCATACGAAGTAGCCAAGCTCCCATCCGAGCGGCGGAATCCAGAGCAAGTTTCCGATTTCGACTTGCGTCTTGCCGAGGACCTTTAGGTAGATCGGCGCATAGTACAGCGCGAATCCGAGCGGCGCGGCGCCGAAAGCGTATATGAAAACGAAGGCCCAGAAGCGGCGATCGCGCCAGTCGGCGCGCTGCTCCTCTTCGCGAACTTCGGGCAACCGGCGGATGTCATCGCGGCGGCTAAGCACGCGCCACATCGCGATCCACGCCATGCCAATCGCGCCGGTGAACCAGAACGCGCCCTGCCATCCGAAGGATTTGAAGACCGGCGTGATGATGATCGGCGTGATGACCGCGCCGAGCGATCCGCCGCTGAAGGCCACGGCTACGCCACGCGCGCGCATCGATGCGGGCAGCGTCTGCACGACGGTTCGCAGACCGCCCGGAAACGTCGCGCCTTCACCGAAGCCGAGCGCGGTTCGCGCAAGGACCAACGTGAGAAACCCCGCGGCCAGCGCGTGCGATGCCGACGCAATTGTCCACATCGCAACGGCCGCTGTCATAGCGATGCGCAGCCCGAAGCGGTCGATCCAGCGCCCCCACGCGAGGTTGCCGATCATGTAGGCCCAACTGAATCCGGAGACCGCCCACCCGTATTGTTCATTGGTGAGAGCGAGGCTCGCGAGGATGGTCGGCGCGAGCAGGGCGAGCGTGTTGCGGTCGATGTAGCTGATCAGCGAGACCAGCGTCATCGACCCGGCGGGAATCCAGGAGCGCAAGCTGAATAGTGTACACGGCTCGTCGGTCCATTTCGACGGTTCGTCGGAAGGCGGGGGTCGTTCGTCGGAACAGGCGTGACGAATCGCGGGGGTCAACGTACTGTTAGAGCATGAGACTTTCCACAACTTGTTTCGCAGTAGCGGGCATTCTGGCGGCTCAACAGCCGGCGCGTTTCGATCACAAAGTTCGCGATCTGTATTTCGCGGGCATGGGCGGCGACCGGGCGTCCTTGGAAAAAGCGATGGCGATCACAACCGAGACCTTGAAGGCCGAGCCGAACCATCCCGAAGCGCTGGTGTGGCACGGCAGCGGCGTGTTCTACCTCTCGGGCGAGAAGTTTCGCGCCGGCGACATGCAAGGCGGAATGGAGATGTTCCGGCAGGGCACGGCGATGATGGACCGCTCCGTCGAGCTGGCGCCGCGGAATATCGGAGTGCTGATTCCACGGGGCGCCGGCTACATGGGCGCATCGCGAGGGATGCCCGAACAGATGGGCCGTCCGTTGTTGGAGAAGGGCGTCGGCGATTTTGAGAAAGCGCGGGAGATGCAGAAGAGCGATCTTTCGGGATTTTCGCAGCACTCGATCGGTGAGCTGTGGTTCGGAATCGCCGACGGCAACGCGCGGCTCGGGAAAAACGAACGGGCA
>VFZQ01000846.1 GCA_016871135.1 Acidobacteriota bacterium
CAACCCGCAAGCTGCAAAACGCAGAATCCAGCGTCTTCAGAAGGAATTTCGCGCCCTCGGCTACTTGGTTGACCTGACTCCTATTACTACTGCTCCCGAGGCATCTCGTGCATGACTTTCAACGGAGCGACGTTGATCGGCACCGATACCTCTTCGCCATATAGCTTCTCCTGGACCAGCGTCGCGGCGGGAACTTATTCGCTCACCGCGCGCGCTTTCGACAACCTCGGCGCGTCGACTAACTCGGCCGCGATCAGCATCACGGTGAATCAGGGGCCGACGACGCTCATCGCAAAGAACTCGGTTTGGAAGTATCTCGACAATGGCAGCAATCAGGGTACGGCGTGGAGCGCCACGGCATTCGTCGATACCACATGGGCCAGCGGCGCGGGGCAGCTTGGCTACGGCGACGGCGATGAGGCCACAGTAGTGAGTTTCGGTCCGTCTTCGAGCAACAAGTACATCACGACGTACTTCCGTCGCGCGTTTAGCGTGGTGAATCCTACTTTTGGATCGCTCCGCATCAATATCGTTCGGGACGATGGTGCGGTCGTTTATCTCAACGGCGTTGAGGTTGCACGCACGAATATGCCAAACGGAACGATCACCTTCACGACGCGCGCTTCGTCGGCTATTGGCGGCAGTGCGGAGTCGACCTACAACGTCATCAATATTCCAGCTTCGGCGCTTGTTGCGGGAACGAACGTGATTGCCGTCGAACTTCACCAGAGTGCCGCCAACAGCAGCGACTTGAGCTTCGATTTGGAACTTCTGGGCCAGCCGTGATCCGCATCCTTCTCACTTCGTTAGGGCTGTTCGCGCACGGCGATCTGCATGAGCAGATCGAGCGGACCTCGCGGGACATCGCGGCGAGCCCCGCGAATGCGGCGCTATACCTGAAACGCGGCGAACTCCACCGCTTGCACCGTGAATGGACCGCGGCTCTCGCCGATTACGCGCAGGCCGAGCGGTTGAACGGTGCGATCGCCGGCGTGGACCTGGGCCGTGCACACGCCTTCGCCGATCAAAAAAGGTGGACCGAAGCCGAAGCGGCGATTACCCGTTACATCGGCCGCGTGCCCGCCAACGAAACCGCATTTGCGCTGCGGGCCGAAATTCGCGATAACGCGAACAAGCCGTCGGCGGCCGACTGGTCCTCGGCGATAGCGGCGGCCATCGACCCGCGAGTCGACTACTACATCGCGCTTGCAGAATCGCATGCGCGTCACGACGCCAATGACGAAGCGCTGCGGGCGATCGATGCGGGGATCGCTAAGCTCGGGCCGCTGGCGACGCTGCGGCAGTGGGCCGTCGAATCGCTTGCCAGGCAGCGACGGTGGGACGAAGCGATTGCGCGGGTCGATGCGTTAATCGCTCAAGCGGCACGCAAGGAGAGTTGGTTGGCGCGAAAGGCGGAATTGCAAGTTGCCGCCCGGCAGTTCGCCGGCGCCGAGGCATCCGCCAACGCCGCGCGCGGCGAGATCGACAGGCTGCCCGAGCGTTTGCGCCAAACAAAAGCGATGCTCGAACTTACGGCCCGGCTCGACGCGGTTAGTTCCGGAACAGCGCGCCGATAAGCGCGAAGATCAGGCCGATAACCCAGTCGGGCGCGGTGATCAGGAACGCCTTGCTCTTGCTGCATTTCGCGAGCGCGGCGAAGCCGATCGCCAAGATCAGCATGTGCCAAATTTGAAAGACCGAGAAAAACGAAACGAAACCGATGAGTAGTTTGTTCGCGCCGTCGGGCAACAGCATTTCCAAGCCGAAGCTTGGAATGAGGTCCTGCATGCCGTTCACTTCGCCTTTCGACCTGAGCACGAAGTAGTGTGCGATCAACTGCACGCCCTTGATGAGATTCGTGTGCGCCACCAATCCGAACACGCCGGGAAACTTGACGTTGGTCCCGGTGATCGCGCAGCCGGCGAACACGAGCGCGGATGTGATCAGCGCCATCATTGCCCACATCACCGGGGCGATGATCGCCGTGAAACGCGAGGTCGTTTCCATCGTGCCCTGGATTTTTTCGAGCGCGGCCGGATCCATGCCTTGGGGCGGGTCCAGGCGGATGGCCTCGAATGTGAAATGGGCCATGTTCCACTGATAGATGCCCATCAAGATGCCACCGATTAACACCGGCAGCAGCCACGCGGTCCTGTTGCCTTCGATGCGCCGTACCGTTTCACCGGGATCGATAAACACATTGAGAATCGCGAGCAGTGCATTCATATCCTGCCTATCATCGCGCACTTACGTCGACGATGCGGTCTGCTTTGAGGCTCTTCATTGCCGTCGTCTTGCCGCCGAGCGAGATGATCTCGGCATCGACGGTGTCGGTGGCGCCCAAACCGAAATGCACCAGCGCGCTTGACGAACTGGCGTAACCGATGGCGGTGGAAGCTCGATTGACCTGCCTGCCGACGCGGATTAACGTGCCGAGCGGTGCGCGAAAGGCGATCCAATGGTTGGCGTTGCGTAGGCCCCACTGCATGACGGGCCGCTCCCCTAGGCGCGTGACGACAACGTCGATGAAGCCATCGCCGTCGAAGTCGGCGAACGCTGCGCCGCGATGTAGTGCCGCC
>VFZQ01000847.1 GCA_016871135.1 Acidobacteriota bacterium
GCGCCGCATCGGCGTCGAACACGCCAACCAACTCGATGTTCTCGAGCGACTGCAACACCCGCAAATGATGGCGGCCGAACACGCCCGCGCCTGCAACGGCAATTCTCATGATGCTCCTTCGTCCGCCGGCGGATGGCCGACAATGCAGATGCCGGCGCGATTGGCGCGCTCGATCAGTTCGTCCTTGTCAAGAAACAGCGTCCGTCCCGCGTCGCAAGCCAGGATCGTTGTTCCCGTCTCCACCATCACTTCGATCGTGTTCAACCCGGCGACCGGCACGTCCCACAGCATATGCCGCCTCCGCCGCGACGATTTCACCAGGCGCATCGGCCGCCCGTTCACCAACGCAGCCGCGCGCCGCAACATCGCGTCTGTGCCTTCCATCGCTTCGACGGCCACGCACGCGCGATCGCAAATCACAACCGATTGCCCCACGTCGAAACCCGCCAGCGCATTGGCGATTGACCGCCCGTAACGCGTTTCCTTTTCTTCGTCCGAATCCGGCTTTCGCTTCGTCAACACGCCCGCGCCCGCCAGCAGCGGCTTCAACAGCAGCGTCGAATCGACCAACGAAATGCCCTCATCGGCCAACACCTGCGCCACGCCGCCGATCAACGCCTCGGTGTTCTTCTCCTTCAGACTGAACAGCAGTTTCGCCAGCCGCCAGTCGGGCCGGATCGACGAAAAAATCGAGACGTGCTTGACCTGCCCGCACATCATCAACTGCGTGATCGATTCGCTCTTGCAGATCTCGATAAGCCGCGTCAGCGCTCCCAGCGACACCCAATACGTGCGCGCCGCCAGCGCTTCGATTTCCTTCGACGCCTCTTCTTCAATGCCGATCGCGACGACTTCGACGCCCAGTGTCCGCGCCGTCTCCAGCGCCAGAATCGGGAAGCGGCCGTTGCCCGCGATGAGTCCGTAGCGCATGGCTTACTTGATCACGCCGCGATCGGAGGATTCAATGAACGCGATCAGCTCTTCCACTTCCTCGCACCGCGGAATCTCGTCGCGAATCTTCGCGATCGCTTGCGATGTATTCAACTTCCCGCGCGTCAACATGCGCAGCGCGTTCTGCAGGTGTTCGATCGTCTCGCTCGAAAATCCGCGCCGTTCCAGTCCGGTTGCATTCGCGCCGAACGCCTTCGCGTCGCGCGGCGTCACAATCGTTGCGAACGGCATCACGTCCTGCGTGATCACCGAATACCCGCCGATCATCGAATGCCGTCCCACGCGGCAGAACTGATGCACGCCGCTGAAGGCGCCGATCACCGCCCAATCGCCGATCGTCACGTGCCCGGCCAGCGTCACGCCATTGGCCAGTACGCAGCGCGAGCCCACATGTGCGTCGTGCGCGATGTGTGTGTAGGCCATCAGCAGATTGTCGTCGCCGACGGCCGTCTTCAGCCCGCCGCCTTCGGTGCCACGGTGAATCGTCACGAACTCGCGGATCTTGTTGCGCGAGCCGATGTGCGTCTCGGCGCGCTCGCCGTGGTATTTCAAATCCTGCGAGGCGACGCCGATGCTGGCGTACGGGTAAACGATGTTGTCCTCGCCGATCCACGTTGGTCCTTCGCAGTAGACATGCGCCTTCAGTTCGGTGCGCGCGCCGATTTCGACCTCCGCGCCGATCACGCAGTACGGCCCGACAATGGCGGCGCCGTCGATCCGCGCGGCGGGATCGATAATGGCTGTCGGATGAATCGGCATGTCGTTCGGATTAGCCCGCGGTGCGATCGCGGATGACACACATTAGCGTGGCCTCGGCGACAACGACGCCGTCGACGGTGACCTTGCCCGTCATCTTGCAAATCGTCGCCTTCTTGCTGACCATCGTCATCTCGACGCGCAGTTGATCGCCCGGCCGCACCGGCCGGCGAAACTTCGCTTCGTCGACCGACGCCAGCAGCACCAGCTTCTGATGCCGGTCCGGAATTTCCTTGAGGACGAGAATCCCAGCCACCTGCGCCATCGACTCGGTGATGAGCACGCCCGGCATCACCGGGTAGTCCGGAAAGTGCCCCGGAAAGAACGGCTCGTTCGCCGTCACGTTCTTGATGCCGACAATGCGGTGCGGCTCCATCTCGACGATGCGATCGACGAGGAGAAAGGGATAGCGATGCGGAAGAATTTCGCGGATCGCGTCGATGTCGAGAATGGCCATGTAAACTAGCGATTGTAACAAAGCATGCAACGATTCCTCGATTACGCCCGCGCGCAACAGGGCGCCTTGATTGACATGATCCGCACCATGGTCGAGTGCGAATCGCCCAGCGATGACGCGGCCGCCGTGAACCGGCAGGTCGAACTGATGTGCGATCTGCTCTCGAATGAGGCAAAGCTCACGCGCAAGCGCGGCGCGCCCTACGGCGATCATCTGCTCATCGAGTTCAATTTGCCGGGGCGCAAGAAGCAGGGGCAAATTCTCGCGCTCGGCCATACCGACACCGTCTATCCGATGGGTACATTGAAGTCGATGCCCTTCCGTATCGGCGACGGGCGATTGTGGGGGCCGGGCGTGCTCGATATGAAGGGCGGCGTGGCGCTGTTTGTCTTCGCGATGCGTGCG
>VFZQ01000848.1 GCA_016871135.1 Acidobacteriota bacterium
ATGGGTCGCTGGCGCGATACTGACGACGACGGTTCGCTGGTCAACGCGTCGGGCGCGCTGCCGAGCGGTGAAAAGTTCAACGGGCCGGTCGAACTGCGCGCGGCGTTGATGAATCGGAAGGACGATTTCGCGCGGCAAGTGACGTCGAAGTTGTTGGGCTACGCACTCGGCCGCGGCCTGCAGGACGGCGATCAATGCACCATTCAAAAGCTGATGGACGCGATGGCTCGCAATGGATATCAGACACGCACATTGATTCGCGATATTGTATTGAGTACACCCTTCCGAAACACACAGGCTGACGCGGTGATGAGCGAAAGCCGCGCACCGGTGAAAAAAGAATCCAAGCGTTTGTTGGGCACCAAGTAAACAGCGAGGCTACGATGCAATCACGACGAAACATTTTGCGCGGACTCGGAGTGGCGATGGCCACGCCGTGGCTGGAGTCCGGCGCGTTCGGGGCGACAGGCGGCGTCGAACGATTGGCCGCTCCCCCGCTGCGGCTGGCTTGCATCTTCATGCCGAACGGCGTGTGGCCCGATCATTGGACTCCCGCTGGCGACGGCGAGGACTACGAGATCACGCCGCATCTGAAGCCTCTGGAAGGGCTGCGCAGCGAGTTCCTGCTCCTCGAGAATCTCTGGAACAAGAATACGGTCGGGCGCAACGGCCACTGGCCGAAGGTCCCGGCGTGGTTGTCGGGCGGATTTGTCGAACGTACGACCGGCGGCGATCTGGATTCGGGCGGCACTACCGTTGACCAAGCGATCGCACAAAAGATCGGCCATGAGACGCCGCTGCCGTCGCTCGAACTCGGCATTGACGCGCCGCGCACGGGCATCGACACGGCGGGCGGCGGCTTTCCCCGCGCGCTTGGATCGTTCCTTTCGTGGGCCGATCCGAAGACGCCGGTCGCGAAAGAGATCGTGCCGCAGTTGGCGTTCGACAGATTGTTCCGCAACAAGAAGCGTCCGGTCGTTTCCGGCGCGGATCCGAAGTCGCCAGAGGTGTTGGCGTCATTGCAGCGCGACGATTCATCGGTGCTGGATGCGGTGCTTGAACAGGCTAAGTCGCTGCGCGCGAAAGGCAGCAAGACCGATCAGGCGCGCCTTGATGAGTACTTCGAATCGGTGCGAAGTGTCGAGCGGCGTCTGGAAGCTTCGATGAAACCGCAAAAAAGGTGGATCAACGACGGCAAGTATCCGCTGGATCGTCCCGTCGCGGGTACGCCGGCGACGCATGCCGAGCACGTTCGATTGATGCTCGACATCATGGTGCTCGCGTTTTGGACCGATTCGACGCGCGTGGCGACGATGATGATGGGCGACGCGCAGTCGTCGCAAGACTACGGCTTTCTGCCGGGCGTGAAGGGCAATTTCCATGGCCTTTCGCATCACCGCGACATTCCCGAGACGCGGGCGCAGTATCAGGCGATCATCAACTGGCACACCACGCAGATCGCATGGTTGCTCGAGAAAATGAAGAACCTGAAGGAAGGCGACGGCTCGCTGCTCGATCACTCAATGATTCTGTTTGGTTCGTCGCTTAATTGCGGCAACCGGCATCTCGAAGAAAACCTTCCGCTGCTGTTGGCGGGGAGGGGCAATGGCACGCTTCGGCCGGGGCGGCGCGTGCGGTTTGAAAAGAAGACGCCATTCTGCAATTTGCACCTGTCGCTGATGGAGCGGATGGGCGTGAAGCAGGAGTCGTTTGGGGACAGCACCGGCACGCTTCCGGGACTGGGCTAAAGCTGAGCTTTGATCCGAGCGGAATCGATGCGGTAGTGCAGTTCCGTGCCGTCGGGCAATACCGTCACCGGCACGAGCAAATTGTATAAATCGCGGAGTTCTTCGTCTTCGTCGATGTCACAAATGCGAAGCGTGAATGGCTTCTCGCGTTGGAGCGTTCTTAGTTCCGCCTCGGCCGTTTCGCAGAGGTGGCAGCCCTTGCGCGTATAGAATTCGATGATCACCATCGCAGCGCGGGCCTACGGCTGAAGCGGTCGCGCTTGGTCATCAGCAGAACAAAGACGATTCCCGCCAAAAATCCGCCGATGTGAGCGAACCACGCTACGCCGCCCTGCGATAAATGCGAGTGCCCGACGCTGCCCACGCCGCTAAAAAACTGAATGACGAACCAGTAGACTAGGATCAGGAACGCCGGGATTTCCATTGTTGTCACGAAGACAACGACGAAGACAAGCGTGAGAATTCGTGAGCGCGGGAACTTCACCATGTAGGCGCCCATGACGCCGGCAATTGCCCCGCTGGCGCCGATGGTCGGCACGCGCGAATCGCTGTTGAACAGGATGTGGGCCATGGTCGCGGCAACGCCGCACAACAGATACAACAAGACGTACTTGAAGTGGCCGAGGATGTCCTCGACGTTGTCACCATAGATCCACAGGAACCACATGTTGCCGATCAGGTGCATCCAGCCGCCGTGCAGAAAAATGCTCGTCAAAACATCGGCCCACTGGAAGCGTGTCGGAATCACGCCGTAGTGTGCGATGAACCAGTTGATTTAGTAGC
>VFZQ01000849.1 GCA_016871135.1 Acidobacteriota bacterium
GTGCCGGATTGCACGGAAGCAAAAAGCGACGCCCTGATCACCGACTACCGGACCATCTACGCAGCGCGCGAACATTCCCAGACCCGCGTGTATGCCGGTATCGCCGAGGCGCTCGCTGGAATAGAAGGATTGAAGGCGACCGCCACAACCAAAGGCACGCCGACAACCCGAATCGTGCTCGAAAAGTTCGGCTTGATTCAATACTTCGATCACGTGCAGGGGACCGATGGCTTCCCAGCCAAGCCCGCTCCGGATGTGATTCACAAGTCGCTCGATCGATTCCAAGTGGCTGCCGGTGACGTGCTGTTCATCGGCGACTCGGAAGCGGACATGGCGGCGGGACGCGCGGCTGGCGTAAAGTTGTGCGCGGTGCGTTGGGGCTATGGCGACATCGACAAGATGGCGCGGTATGCGCCCGACTATTGGGTGGACGAACCGGCGCAATTGTTGGCGCTCTGCCGCTAGCCGTTACAATAGTCCAATGAATCGCCGTTCGTTGTTCCAACTCGCCGGCCTGCCTCTGTTCCAGCTCAAAGCGCAGGACAAGAAATTCAAGATCTCGCTCGCGCAGTGGTCGCTACACAAAGCGATTCAGTCGCGCCTGATCACCAACCTCGACTTCCCTCGCATCACGCGCGAACACTTCGGCATCGAGGGGCTCGAATACGTGAATCAACTCTGGCAGGCGCCGATCTCGGATTACGTGCGCCGGCTCAAGAACGAACAAAACAAAACCGGCACGAAATGTGTTTTGATCATGTGCGACGGCGAAGGGTTCATGGGCCATCCGGAAAAGGCAGTGCGCATGGCGGCGTCGGCGAATCACTACAAGTGGGTCGATATCACGGCGGAACTCGGCGGGCATGCGATTCGGACGAACATGTACCCGGGGCCAACGCAGCCCAAGACGCCGGGCGAGATCGACGACTTCATCGGCCGCTGCGCCGAGAGCTTCGCCGATCTGTGTGCGTACGCGAAAAAGGCCAATATCAACGTCATCATCGAAAATCACGGCGGCGTGTCGTCGGTCGCAGAGGTTGTCGTAAAGCTGATGAAGCAGGTCAATCTGCCGAACTTCGGCACGCTGCCCGACTTCGGCAACTTCCCGCCCGAGGCCGATAAATACGGCGCCGTAACAAAGCTGATGCCCTTCGCCAAGGGCGTAAGTTTGAAGTGCCACGACTTCGACGCCAGCGGGCGCGAGACGCAGATCGACTTGGACCGGATGATGGGCATCGTCGACGCGGCCGGTTACAAAGGCTACGTCGGCATCGAGTACGAAGGCAGCCGGATGACGGAATTCGAAGGCATTCAGGCGGCGAAGCGATTCCTCGCTTCGAAGTGGACGGCGTAGCGTTCCGAATTTAACGGACTTACCTCTACTTATTCTTCCTGGCCGGCGGTCCGCCGCCCCCAGGTTCCTTCCCTCGCCCGGCGCGCTGCAGCGAATCCCGCAGCAGAAACTCGATCTGCGCGTTGAGGCTTCTCAGGTCGTCGTCAGCCCAACGCTTCACCTGCTCCAGTATCCGGTCGTCGATCCGGAGTAGGAATGGTTTGCGTTCGGCCATGAGTGAAGAGAATTCCTAAGTGTACAGCGAACCCGTGTTGACGACGGGTTGGGTGGATCGATCGCCGCAAAGGACGACCAGGAGGTTCGAGACCATCGCGGCCTTGCGCTCGTCGTCGAGCACGACTACTTGCTTTTGGGCCAGTTGATCAAGCGCCAGTTCCACCATGCCGACGGCGCCTTCGACGATCTTAGTGCGTGCGGCGACGATGGCCGAGGCTTGCTGCCGCTGCAGCATGGCCATGGCGACTTCTGGCGCGTACGCGAGGTGCGAAATGCGGGCTTCGAGCACCTTGACGCCCGCCTTGGCGAGCCGCTCCTCAATTTCTCTCTGCAGATGCGCGGCGACGTCCGCGGTGTTGCCGCGGAGCGACATCTGTCCCTCAACGTGCGCATCGTATGGATACGACGTAGCGAGATTGCGAAGCGCGGACTCGCTCTGTACGTGGACGTAGTGTTCGTAGTTGTCGACTTCGAAGCTGGCTTCGGCGGTATCTTCGACTTGCCAGACTACGATGGTGCCAATTTCGATCGGGTTGCCGTCGTGGTCGTTGACCTTGAGCTTGGCGGTTTCAAAATTGCGAGCGCGCAAGGATATCGCTTTGCGCGAGTAAAGAAACGGGTTGATCCAGTGCAGTCCGGGGCGGCGCTCGGTGCCGCGATAGCTGCCAAACATTGTGATGACGACACCCGTGTTCGGCTCAACGGCGAAAAAGCCGATGGAGAACAGGAGGTCGACCAGGATGCATGCCACCATCGCCGCGATGGTGAAGAACTTTTCCGCTCCTCGCGGATAGGTGCCGCCGACGTGGGAGATGGCCCAGACGAGCGCCGCCAGGACAATCACCATAACGATGGAGACACCGACGCCATTCGATGTCGCAATAGGCTTTTCGCGAATCATATCATTTACCTTGCATTATGATATCACTTCAATATCGCACAGTCAA
>VFZQ01000850.1 GCA_016871135.1 Acidobacteriota bacterium
CTACAGAACACTCCGGTTCCCGTCAGCCGCAATTACCAAAATCTACTCGTCACCGTGCCCGGCATGGCGCCGCCGACGAACGCGCACTCCATCTCCGCCAATCCGTCGCGCGCGCTCGTTCTGAACTCGAACGGCTCGAATGCGCAATCGACCGCCGTGCGCGTCGACGGCGCCACGACTTGGAATACATGGCTGCCGCATCTATCCGGCTACGTGCCCACACTCGAAGCCATCGACCAGGTCAGCGTCCAGGCCAACAGCTACGAAGCCGACACCGGCTTCGCCGGCGGCGCATCCGTGAACGTGCAAATCAAAAGCGGTACCAATCAGTTTCACGGCTCCGGGTTTTGGTACCACAGCAATCAGCATCTGAAGGCGCGCCCGTATTTCCTGCCCGCATCGCAAGGCCAGCCTAAGCGCATCATGAACCAGTACGGTGGCAGTCTCGGCGGCCCCGTCATCAAGGATCGCGTCTTCTTCTTCGCCGCCTACGAAGGCACGCCCGATCGATCTTCCGCCTTCCAGCTCGTCGCAGTACCCACCGTGGCGATGAAGGCCGGCGATTACTCCGCCTCGCCCATGTCCGTCTACGATCCGCTGACCGGCGAAGCCAGCGGCGCCAACCGTACGCAATTCCCCGGCAACCGTGTGCCCGCCAGCCGCATCAGTCCGATCACCGCGAAGATCATGGCCCTGACGCCGAATCCGAATATCGGCCCCGCGGGCGCCATCGTCCAGAACTACTTCAACAGCGGTTCGTTCCTCTACGATCGCCACACGCTCGATACGAAAATGAACGCGCGCGTCACCGACAAGCTCAACGTCGCCGGCCGTATTAGCTATCTCGACTGGCGCTTTGATAACCCGGCGCTGTTCGGCCAACTAGGCGGCAACGGTCTCGACGGCCGCGGGTCCTACGACGGCCTCGGTCTCGGCACCACGCTCAGCATGACGTACTCCGCCGTCTACACACTCACGCCGACGATCGTGATCGACGGCTACGCCGGCTACACGCTTCTCGACAACGGCGTCGAGAATATCCGCCTCGACGAAAATCTCGGCCGCGACTTCCTCGGCATTCCCGGCACCAACGGAAGCAATCGGAACGAAGGCGGCTGGCCCGGTTTCAACGTCGCCGGTTTCGCCGCATACGGCCGCGCGCAGAACAACTCGCCCTGGAACCTGAATCTTCCGCAAGCGCAGTATGTCGTCGGCGCAAGCGTACTCAAACGCAAGCACAATATTCGATTCGGCTGGGATTCCCTCTACGTAGGACAGAACGGCAACGAACCCTTTGGCAGCCCCGGCTTCTTCACTTTCGCGCAAGGCGTCACGGGTACACAGTTTCCGAATCCCGCCAACCCCGCGCAGTTGACCGCCACGCCGACAAACCCATACAACTCGTATGCCAGCTTCGCGCTCGGTTTGCCAAGTAACCTCCAACGCACCGTGCGCCGCGAAACCGGTGTCACGCGCACTTGGGCGCAAAGCCTCTACATCCGCGACAAATGGCAGCCCACGCAGAAGTTGACTGTTTCAATCGGACTGCGTTGGGACTACTTCGGCACGCCCACTCGCGGCGACGGCCGTGGTCTGGAGACCTTCGATCTCAACACCGGCGTCCTGACACTCTGCGGACTCGGCTCGGTAACGGTCGACTCCTGCGGCTTCCGCGCGAGCAAAAAGAACTTCTCTCCCCGGCTCGGCATCGCCTATCGAACTAGCCAGAACATGGTGATCCGCGCCGGCTACGGCATCGCCTGGGATCCGGTGAATATCGGCCGCAATCCGCTGCAGACGTATCCGATCCTAAGCAGCGCGAGCTTCCCGTCAGCCAACGGATTCCAGTTCGTCTCGCCGATCGCGCAAGGAATTCCGAACGTCGCGCCGCCGTCAGTCGGCAACGGCCGGATTCAGGTTCCCTCCAACGTTGCGCTCGAGCTCACCGATCCCAAGTTCCGCCGCAGCTATATTCAGTCGTGGAACTTCATGATCGAGCGCGAAACGAAAGGCTGGCTCGGCCAGATCGGCTACGTCGGCAACCGTTCTCTGCGATTGCAAAACCGCTGGAACGCGAACTATGGATTTATCGGCGGCGGCACGGCCAGCCAGGTGCTGCGGCAGCGCTTCGGGTATCTCGCCGGCGCGAATATTTTCTCCGACGCGGGCGGCTTCCGCGGCTATTACGATTCGCTCCAAACCTCGGTGCAGCGCCGCATGGGCAGCGGACATTCCGTGCGCCTCAGCTACACATGGTCGAAGGCGCAGGGCCCGTGGTCCGGCAACGATTTCGGCGTCGACGGCTATAACATTTCCAACCCCGAATATTGGCCCATTGCGGCCAAGGGCGTGAAGTCGTATGACCGCACCCACAACTTCAACGCGGCCTTCACCTGGCAGTTGCCATTCGGCGCCGGACAAAAATTCGCGAACAGCGGCGCGCCGGCGGCCGTCCTCGGCGGCTGGCAGATCAATGGTCTCTACACCGCCTACACCGGCGGGCCGTTCAC
>VFZQ01000851.1 GCA_016871135.1 Acidobacteriota bacterium
CCGGAATCCACCGCAGTCCGCACAAGCCCTCGGTCGATTCCATCTACTTCGACAACTTCGTCCTCGCGACAACATTGGACGAAGTCCTCATGAAGCCGTAAGCCGAATCAGAACGTAAGCTTCCAACCCAACTGCACGTTTCGCTCCGCGCTCTTCGATGTGACGAATCCGAAATCCCCCGCCCGTGGGCTCACCGACGGATTATTCAACAGCGGGTGATTCGGAAAATTGAACACTTCGAACCGCAGTTCGCTCCGAAAACGCTCGCTGATCGGAATACTCTCGAACATCGCGACATCCCAGTTCTGGAATCGCGGTCCGCGGATAATGTTCAACCCCGCATTCCCAAACGTGCCATCGCGCGGGCGCGTAAACGCAGCCGAGTTGAACCACCGCTGCCCAAGCCCGCGCTCGGACACCGCGATGCTCCCATTCACATCCCAAGGCTGATTCGCGCTGCCTTGTCCGACGCCGGCAACATCGACTCCGTCCACAACAGACTGCAACGTTCCCGAACGGAAGAACACCACACCCGAAAGCTGCCAGCCTCGCAACACTTTGGCCCGCGCACCCGTCGCGCCTTTGAAGAACGGAAGCTCATAGATGTAGTTGAGGTTCAACAAATGCGGCCGGTCCAAGTCGTCCCGCGACCGCACGTTCCGATACGCATCGAATGGCGTCAGGATGTCGCTAATGCTCTTGGAGTACGTGTACGACAAACCAAAACTCAAGCCTCCTCGGAAGCGCCGGTCCAGGCTCAATTGCATCGATTGATAGTTGCTGTGTCCATCGCGCGTCGTGACATCCACCTGCCCCAGTCCATGATACGGTCGCAGCGCCGTCGCGTTGATCCCCGGATTCGCCTGCAGCGTACCCGCGCGCAACTGATTCACGTTGCGGGTTCGCTCCTGATTGACACCCGACTTCCCGACATACGCGATCTCCGCCAGCACCGATCCCGGCAACTCCCGCTGTAGCGAAACGCTATAGCTGTACGCCGATGGGTACTTCCAACGCAAATCGATCCCGCGCAGATAAAACGGAAAATCCCGCCGCGTAGCGCCGCCCGGCCGGTCGACTTCGCCGTTAAACACCTGCACCTGAATCTGATTCGGCGCATTGCGGAACAGAGATCCCTGATTGTGCATCTGACGGTGGTGGAACAAGCCTCCGCCCGCACGAAGCACGGACTTCGCCCCCAACCGGTACGCCACACCGATTCTCGGCGCGAACGCGTTCCCATACGAATCGGAGAACCCACGCGGCAACCCATGGAACAGCCGCGCCACGTTCGGAAGAACCGCGCCATTCGCACGGCCTCTCGCCGATTCGGGGAACCCCGTTCCCGGCAGCACAACTCCGTTGTACGGATCGCCCGAAACAATGAATCCGCCCCGCGGATCCACCACCGCTCGCTTCGCCGGATCGAAGAACCGCGCATCGAAATTCGCGATGTCGTTCCACTTGGCATACCAAGGTTGGTGATACGAGAACCGCACTCCCAACTCCAGCGTCAAGTTCTTCGATGCCCGCCACGTGTCTTGTACATACGCTTCAACGGAATTGCTCCGCAGCAACGTATAGGCCGCCGGTCCCTGCTCCGTATAGGTGTCGAAATACCCGAGTGCCGCGTTCGCCACCGCCAATCCGGACGTCAGCGGATGCCCCGCGTCGAGGAAGCTGAACTCTCCGTTCTGCTGCGCCCCGCTCTGATCGTTGTTGTTCTGTTGATCGTGCGATAGCCAGCCGCCAAACTTGATGGTGTGCGCCGAGTTCTTCACCCACGTCATATTGCCGGACCACATATACATCGGACCCGACGAACTCACGGGCCGCGACGAGCCAGCCAACGTCGCAAAACCGTTGATCAACCCACGCGGGATGCGTTCATCGATACGCTTCACACCCGGAACGATGTATGGGAAGTTGATGCCGTACTGTCCGCGCAGATACCGAGCCACGCCTTCGTTTTCGTAGATGCCGATATAGACAACATCGTTGGCGGCCGTGAACGTGAAGTCGGTGATGATCGTCGGCGAGATCGTACTCGTCACATTCAACGCACCCGTCATGTTCGGGCGGTCCCATCGCGAATTCGACCGGTCGAGATTCGTCACGAACGGCGCATCCTCAAAGTGCGAGTAGTTGTTGCCAGTAAAGTTGATGCGATGCTTACCGGCGTAGTAGTCGAAGCGGAATGTGTCCTTGCGGCTATCGCGCGGATTGGGTAGCGTCTTGATCCAATTGTTCGTCCCCTGAAAGAACCCAGCTGTCGGCAGCGGATAGGCGTTCAACACGCCAACGCCGTTCGTACTCAAACGATTTCGCGGAATAATGTGCCCGGAAACGGAGTGTTCCCACCAAGCGGATCGTTCACAACGCGCACGCGCCGGAAATAGACATTCGAAGCGTCCAGCAATTCCGCGAAGTTGCCGCGGCGCATCGCGTCCGTCGGTACCGTCGCCGTCGAAGTCTGTTCGCGCCTCCACACCAGCCACTCTTGC
>VFZQ01000852.1 GCA_016871135.1 Acidobacteriota bacterium
CCCCAACCTCACCTTCTCGCCAACTCGGACCAAGCGGTAACTCCTTTACCTTCAACTCCGCTCCCGCTCACTCCGCGCTAATTTGGACAGCCGTGGTTTCGGTCCCATTGCCGGAAGCGTTCTTGATAGACAGGCCTGGCTTTACTCCTACTTTCCCGAAGGCAATCCGGGCGCCGTCGGGCGACCAGACCGGATAGGTGTCGTGATCAGACCCGAATGTAAATCGGGTCGAAGTTGCTCGTGCTAGGTCTTCCAACCAGATGTCGCCATTTTGGCCGTCGTGCCTGGCCGTCGCTACCTGTTTCTCATCTGGAGAAAGCCAGGGACGAATCGCGACCGTACTCTTGGGCCCAACGACTCCGAGCCGTTTGCCGTCGCGGCTCATCCAGGTCAATTGCGTAGATTCTGCCTCTCCGGAGTCGAAGACCAGAAGCCCCGTGTTTGACACGGAAAATGCGGCATTCCCTCGGACCGCATTGACCCGCACTTTTTCGGCCACCGGAAACGCGTCACCGGACAAGGCCGCGTAGCCAGGAGCGAGTCGCTGCGCCATCAATGTGCCTTCGCGCACAAACAGTAAATAGGATTCGCCGGCCGGTCCTTCCGCGATGGCCCCGCTCCCGCGAGTATCCACAAGGCGCACGCGGCTCTTATCGCCGAGGCCAGTCAGGTAGAGGCCGCTGGCCGCGTCGTTCCTGTATACGGACAAGTAGACGAACTGCTTGCCGCCCGGAAGACTAACCGGCCATCGATGATTCGCCTCCTCGGAGGCGCGGTCGGGCGCCGAGACGAGCGCGGGTGTGCCGGCCTGCGCCGACACACGATGAATGCCGGTGTCGAGCCTTGAGAACAAGATGACGCCATCGTCGGTCCAGGTGCCGCCTCTCGGCTGCGGCACCGCGCAGAGCGTTTGCGCCGGTCCGCCGACCGTGTCGATTTTCTTCAGTGCGGCTTGCGTGAAAAATCCGATCCACCGGCTGTCCGGAGACCAGAACGGATAGATGGCTTGATCTGTTCCCGGTAGCATGCGGGCTTCAGTTGCGTGCAAGGGCCGCACCCACAGGTTTCGCTTGCCGTCTTGGAACGCCGTGAAGGCGAGCGTTTTTCCATCGGGCGAGATAGCGGTCTCGATGAACACCGCGCCCGCGGGCGGCTGAATCGAGAGCGTAAGCGGGGGCGCTTCCAGCGGCTTCGATCGAAATTGGACAACAGCGAGCGCTATCGCCGCCACGCCCGCCGCCGCTGCGACCCACTTCCAATATCCAGCCTGCTTCGGGGCATCGGTTTCGACCTGCGCCGGAGGCGAGCGCAGTTCCAGCACGATGTCACGCATCGACTGCCAGCGATCGTCCGCGTCTTTTTCGAGACACCGCTTCACGAGCCGATTCAGCCACGCCGGCGCAAGCGCCTCCGGATCCGACGACAGAATCGCGCCGACAAGCCCCGCATAGTTCTTGCCCTGAAACGCCTTGCGCCCCGCGATCATTTCATACAGCACCGCTCCAAACGCCCAAATATCGGCCCGCACATCGGCCTCGCGGCCTTCGAAGAGTTCCGGCGCCATGTACTGCGGTGTGCCGACGACGGTGCCCTCCGATGTCAGCGCCTTGGTCAGCGTCGCGTCGTTCGGGCCGATCACCGGCGTCGATTTCGCGAGCCCGAAATCGAGCACCTTCACGCCGTCGCGCGTGAGCATAATGTTGCCCGGCTTCACGTCGCGATGCGTCACGCCGGCGCGATGAGCGCGGTCGAGCGCGTCGGCGATTTGCTGCGCGGCTTTCAACGCCTGGTCGAGAGGCAGCGCGCCTTTCTCAACCCGCGCGGCGATGGTCTCGCCTTCGATCAGCTCCATCACCATGTAGCCCGGCCCGATATCGTGCAACGTGCAAATGTTCGGATGATTCAGCGACGCGACCGCGCGCGCCTCGCGTTCGAATCGCGCGCGGGCTTCTTCGCGGTTGGCGATGTGATCGGGCAGAACCTTCACCGCGACACTGCGGGCAAGCCGCGTGTCGCGCGCTTTGTACACTTCGCCCATGCCGCCCGCGCCGATGGGAGCGACGATCTCGTAAGGCCCAAGTTTTTCGCCGGGGGTTAAGGGCATCGCGATCCCGCCTAAACCAGCAACGCCCGTTTCACCGCTTCCGGTTCCTTAGCAATTACGGTCAAGAATGCACGAGCAGGGCCGCTGGGAACACGTCGGCCCTGTTCCCAACTTTCCAGCGTTCGCTTGCTTAGGCCAAACAGTTTCGCAAAATCTGATTCTGAAAGCGCGATCTTTTCCCGTATCGCACGCACGTCGATCTCTTCTGGAAAATGCACAATGCAGCCAGTCGAAGCGTCGCCCCGCGCAAACGCAAGCGCCTGCCTCGCACTCGCGATGATTCGTCCACCGGGTGTTGGTTTTCGCTTTTTCATTAGGATTTTCTCCGCTTCGCGTAAGAAGCCGTGATCGCACCGAGCACTCCGTTGAAAGTCATGCACGAGATGCCTCGGGAGC
>VFZQ01000853.1 GCA_016871135.1 Acidobacteriota bacterium
CTATCCAACTGGACAGCGCTGTTCTCATACAAAGGCAAGCGCTGCGCACGGGAAAAAGGGGCCATCGAAAGATGAAAGGTTTCGCCGTCATGGCGAGCCCGGCATGATTTAGAACCTTCGTGCGATCTCGAACGCGGATCCGGTCAATAAGCGGCGACCACCGGCGCAAACGCGAGATCGTGACTTCCGAACCACTCCGCGGGACCTCCGTATCCGTTCGCGAGCACGAAGGCTCCGAACTGGCCGGCGGCATTCTTCAGCACCGAGACCGCTCCGGCTGCCTCCCGCCCGCGTCGATGCAAACCGCCGGTTGCGGAAAAGCGGTTTCTCGAAACGGCCTCAGGGCGCCGGCAAGTGCGGCTGGAGCGCGTTCGCAGAGGCTGTGTCAGCGGATTAAGTTTGGCTGGTTCGGTACCCGGCAAATTCAAGCGGAGCGTTCGAGCGCAGGCAACGAACTGCAGCGCTTCGAAGACTTCTTGCGCCTTTGAGCCTCTCATTGACACGCAGTTTTGCGTTCGATAGATTTATCCAGCCTGCTTCCTCGCCGAAGCAACCGGGTGAACAATGCCGGAGGAGGTTAACGTGTCTATCAGCCGATTCCTCATGATGATGCTGCTTTGCGTAGCGGCGTATTCCCAGACGAGCACCGGGTCCATCTCGGGTACGCTCGTCGATTCCAGTGGCCAAGCCCTCTCGGGTGCCGAAGTGACCGTGTCGAGCCAGCGAACGGGCGAGACCCGATCCGCGACGACGGGCGACACGGGGGACTTCGTCTTTCCCGCGCTCGTTCCGGGTCCCTATACGCTCAAGGCGAACGCCAAGGGCTTCCGCCCGCTCGAGCGGACTAACATCAACGTGACGCCGTCGGCGCGTTTGGCGCTCGGCACGGTGCAACTCGAGATCGGTACCGTCACCGAGTCGATCGTCGTCCAAGCCTCGGGCGCGACGGTGCAGACCGGAAATTCCGAGAACGGCGCCATTCTCGACAGTAAGCAGCTCGAGATGGTCTCGATCCGCGGCCGTGATCCGATCTCGATGCTCCGCATCCTGCCGGGGGTCACGCAGGGTTTCGACAACGAGTTCGCCGGCGGATTTTTCGGAACGAGGGTGCCGAATTTCCAGGGTCTCCAGAACAACACTACGACGATCATGTCCGACGGCGTGAACGGCGGCGATGGCGGCGCCGGAGGAGTGTTCAGTGCAACCGTCAATATCGACGCGGTGCAGGAAGTGAAAGTCCAGTTGAGTAACTACACCGCGGAGTATGGCCGCGCGGGTGGAGCACAGATCAACATCATCACTAAGAGCGGCAGCCGCGAGTTCCACGGCAGCGGCTATTGGTTCAAGCGTCACGAAATGTTCAACGCGAACGCTTTCTTCCGCAACCGCGACGGAATCGCGAAGCAGATCTACCGGTTCGAAACGCTGGGCGGCACGATCGGCGGACCCATGAAGCTGAAAGTGCCGGTGATCAATCCCGGCGGCGACAAGGTCTTCTTCTTCTACTCGCACGACAACACGCGGATCCGCGAGCCTGTAGCGATCGAACGTTGGAGATTTCCGACCGCGCTCGAGCGCCGTGGCGACTTCACCCAGAGCAGGGATCTGAACAATCGCGATATCCCGGTCACCGACCCGCTGTCAAGGGCTCCCTTCCCAGGCAGAGTCATTCCGGCGAGCCGGGGAAATCAGTTCGGGATCGCGATGATGAACATCTTCCCGCAGCCCAACTTCAACGATCCGGGATTCAACTTCCTCTACCAGGAAGGCAGCCTCGGCCGGCCGCGCAACCAACATCTGTTCCGCATCGATCTTCAGCCGACGGCTAAAAATTCGATTAGCGTTCGCGGCTCGGCATGGTTCGCCGACACTGTGGGGCACCATGTCGCCGGCGGATCGTCGCCATGGGGTCTGGTCCGCCACCACTACACCTTCACCTCGCGCCAACTCAACGCCAACTACACCAGGATCATCACTCCGAATCTGGTGAACGAGATGTTCGCGGGCTTCTTCATCAGCACCGAAGATGGCCGGCTGCCAAACGACGACGAGTTGCGGCTGATCCAGCGGCAGCATCGCGGACTCGCGGGCCTCGGCCAGTTCGTGCCGCAGTACAATCCGCTCAACATCATTCCGCGCGCCACGTTCGGCGGCGTTCCGTCGACGTTCGCGGTAGCCGCGATCAACTACGACGGACGTCTGCCGCTGTGGGGCTCGGACTCGAATCTGACGATTACCAACAACTTGACCTATACGAGGGGCACGCATACGTTCAAATTCGGCGGCTATCGGGAGAGCAGCCGTTTCGGCCAGGCCCGGTCCGGCACGTTCGGAGGGGCTTTCGACTTTGGCCAGGATGTGAACGATCCGCTCAACACCGGCTACGCGTTCGCGAACGCCTTCACCGGACACTTCCGCCAGTACACTGAATCGCTCGGCCGGCCGGCGCAGTTCTCGCGCCGCAACATCTGGGCATGGTTCGCGC
>VFZQ01000854.1 GCA_016871135.1 Acidobacteriota bacterium
TTCGGTATCCCGCGCGAGCATCAGCACCGGGTGTTGTTCTTCGGCATTCTCGGCGCACTGATTTTCCGTGCGATTTTCATCGCGCTTGGATCAGCGCTGTTACAGTTTCAGTGGACCGTATGGGTTTTCGGCGCGATTCTCATCGTGACGGGCCTGAAGATGATGACCGGGGGATCGTCTTCGGTCGATCCGTCGCATAATCCGGCGATGAAACTGCTGCGGCGCATTGTGCCTCTGACGAAGGAGTTAAGGGGTTCCGACTTTTTCGTCCGCATCGAGGGCCGATTGCACGCGACCCCGCTGCTGGCTTGCCTGATGGTCTTGGAGATGACCGACATTCTGTTCGCGGTCGATTCCGTACCGGCCATTTTCGCCGTGACTTCCGAGCCGCTGGTGGTGTTCACGTCGAACATATTCGCGATTCTAGGGCTGCGGAGCTTGTACTTCCTGTTGGCGGGCGCGGTACACCTGTTTCATCTGCTGAAGTACGGACTGTCGATCGTGTTGGTATTTGTCGGGTTGAAAATGGTCTGGTTGAACCGGTTGTTCGACGGCCACTTTCCGATAGTGCTCTCGCTGGCGATCATTACAGGCGTGATCGGTGCGTCGATCGGATTGTCACTTTTGTTTCCTAAGCCGCCAGAGCCTTCCGAAGCATCGCCCGCCCCCGATGCAGACGTTGCTTGACGTTGTCTTCAGTGATATCAAGCAGTGAGGCGGTCTCAGCGGTGGACATCTCCTCGACGTCGCGCAACAGTATCACCGAACGATAGTTCTCCGGGATAGCGCGAAGCGCGCCTTCGAGTTCTTCGTGGATTTCTTTGCGCAGAAGGATCTCATCCGGGCCGTCGGCGCCGGACTCGACTGGGACGTCATCGATGGGCAATTCTTCGGCGGGCGCGAAAGCACTCTTACGGCGCTTCAACATGCAGCAGTTGCGCGCGATGCGAAACACCCAGGGTTTGATGTTTTCGGGATCGCGCAACTGTTCCCAGTTCTCGAAGACCTTGAGCAGCGTATCCTGCGCCACTTCTTCGGCGTCTTCGCGGTGGCCGCACATTAACCACGTATACTGAAACACTTTCCTTTGGAAAAGTTCGACAAACTGCTGCATGGCGGCTTGGTCGCCTTGGACCAAACGCCGAGCAAGGGCGACTTCAGGGCTGTCGATTTTCTCTGTCACCAATCGAACTTCGATTGTATCTCGCTTGTAGAATGCGATATTTACTGTTCGCCGCTATGCTCCCGGCGATGTGCGCGGACCTTTCGCTGGCGGACGCGGCGCGCGCGGCACTTTCCGGAAATCCCGCTATCGCTTCGGCGAAACAACTGGAAGCCGCGGCTTCGGCGCGGGAGCGCGCCGCGGCGACGGCGCGGCGGCCGCGAGTGGAATGGCGCGAGGGCGTGCAAGGCGGAAACAACCCCGTCTACGTTTTCAGTTCCCTCCTCACACAGCGGCAGTTTCGCGAGTCAAACTTCGCGATCAATTCGCTGGTGCGGCCTGACCCGGTGGCCAACTTTCAGTCGCAGATTGGCGTCGATCAGGTCCTTCACGATTTTGGACGGACGGACGCGCGGATTAAAGAGGCGCAAATCGGCCGCGAGATGACAGCGCAGGAGCGGCGGCGGCGAGAGTTGGAGACTCTGACGCAGACCGCACGGGCGTACTTCGGCGGGCAGCTTGCGGCAGCCGCGATGAAGGCGGCCGACTCTTCGATCAAATCGATATCGGCCACGCTCGAACAGGCGAAGGCGCTGCGCGCGGCTGGCCGCGCGACCGACGCGGACGTGCTGGCGGTCGAAGTAGAACTGGCCGGGGCCAGAGAAGAACTAATCCTTCGCACGCAGCAGCAGGCGCTGGCGATGGCCGCGCTGAACAACGCGATGGGACAGTCGATCGAGACAATGCACACTCTAACGACCGCGCTGGCGGCGCCCGCTGCAGCGCCAGCCGCAATGCAAATCGACCGCCCCGAGATTCGCAACACGGAGTTGGCTTTCGCGATGGCCACAACACGCGGCGACCAGGCCAAGGCCATGCGCCGGCCCGAAGTCGGCGTCCGGTTTATCGCCGAGGCCGACCGGCAGCGCTTCGTCACGCGCGGCGCAGCGAACTGGTTTGCGGCTGCCACGCTGCGGTGGAATCTGTTCGATGGCGGGCAGGCGAAAGAGATGGCCGCCGAAGCGGCGAGCGCCGCAGCATCGGCGCGCGAGGACGGCAAGACGATGCGGAGCGCGGCGGAGTTGCAGGTGAAGCAGGCTGACGCAGCGATCGCCGGCGCAATCGCCAGAGAGAAGGTGACCGCAGCGATCACTGAACAAGCGCGAGAAACGGTGCGTATTCTGCGCAATCGGTATGGCGCGGGGCTGGCGACGGTGACCGATGTCTTGCGCGCGGAGGCTGCATTACTCGGCGCCGAGACACGGCGACTATCGGCCATTCACGATCATCGCGTGGCGCGCATTGAGCGCGAAGCGGCGGCCG
>VFZQ01000855.1 GCA_016871135.1 Acidobacteriota bacterium
TCGCATTTCCACGCAGTGTTCGCGTATTCGGTGAAGGACAAGCAGGCGCAACAACTAACCGATGGTCTAAGCGACGCCCGCTTCCCCGTTTTCGATCACGACGGCCTCTATTTGTACTTCACGGCTTCGACCAACATCGGCCCAACACTCGGATGGATCGACATGAACTCGAATCCGTACGCGACCAACCGCAGTGTGTACTTGATGGTGCTGCGCAAGGATACTCCCTCTCCCCTCGCCGCCGAGAGCGATGACGAGAACGCGCCGAAGCCCGAGGACCGAAAAGACAAGTCCGTACGGATCGACGTCGACGCCCTGAGCCAGCGCATTCTCGCGCTGCCCGCCGGCGCCAAGGACTACGCACGTATCGCGGCTGGCAAGGCCGGCGTACTCTTTCTACAAGTCGCCGGCGAAAACGGCAGCCGGATCGAAAAGTTCGAGCTCAAGACCCGCAAGTCGACTCCGTTCGCAGAAGGCGTTAACGCCTTCGACGTTTCCGCCGACGGCGAGAAGGTCCTTGTACGGAAGGGTGCGTCGTGGCAGATCGCTTCCACCGCGTCGCCGATAAAGGCCGGTGAAGGCGTATTGAACACCTCGGCGATCGAAGTGCTCACAGATCCGCGCGAAGAATGGAAGCAGATCTACCGCGAAGCGTGGCGCATGCAGAGCGATTACTTCTACGACCCGAGGCTGCACGGCGTCGACGCAGCTGCGATGTCGGAGCGATATGAGAAATATCTGAAGGGAATCGGCTCGCGCGCGGATCTCAACTATCTGATCACCGAAATGCTTGGCCACTTGGCCGTCGGCCATCTCTACGTGCGCGGCGGCAACGTGCAATCTGCCAAGGTGGTGCCCGGCGGACTGCTCGGCGCCGATTACGAAATCGCCAACGGGCGATATCGAATCAAGCGAATTTACAATGGCGAGAACTGGAATCCGTCGCTCAAGGCCCCGCTGACTCAGCCCGGCGTCGACGCTCGCGTCGGAGACTACGTGATTGCAATCGACGGCCGCGACGTGCGCGCCGGCATCGAAATTCACGCCTACCTGGAAGCGAAGGCGAGTAAACAAGTGCGGCTGAAGCTCAGCGCCGATCCGGCCGGCGCTGACGCGCGGGAATCCACAGTTGTGCCCGCTGCCAACGAAACGCAGTTGCGTTACTACGCGTGGGTCGAAGCCAATCGCCGTCGCGTCGACCAAGCCTCGAATGGCAAGCTCGCCTACGTGTACATGCCCGACACCGGCGACCAAGGCTATGCGAGTTTTGTGCGGTACTTCTACGCGCAGTCAGGCAAGGAGGGAGTGATCATCGACGAGCGATTCAACGGCGGCGGTCAAGCGGCCGACTACGTAATCGATGTCTTGCGCCGTCAACCGATGAACTCCTGGCGCACGCGTTACGGCGCGGACACAACAACACCCGTCATGGGAATCTTCGGCCCTCGCGTGATGATCATCAACGAACACGCCGGCTCAGGCGGCGACGCATTGCCCTACTACTTCCGCTTCCACCAGCTAGGCCCGCTTGTCGGCACGCGCACGTGGGGCGGGCTTGTCGGAATTCTCGGTTTTCCGCCGCTAATGGACGGCGGCTCGCTCACCGCGCCCAACTTCGCTTTCCGCAATAACGACGGAGCTTTCGACGTCGAAAACAAAGGCGTCGCGCCCGACATCGAAGTCATCGACGACCCCGCTCAGGCGCGCCAGGGGCGCGACGCACAACTCGAAAGAGCGATCTCTGTCGCAATGGAAGCGCTCGCAAAATCGCCTGCAAAGAAGCCCGCCGAACCGATCTACCCCAACTACGCCAAATGATTAACTACGATCCCCATAAGTGGCTCGACCACTTCTTCGATATCCGCGGTTCACTTGTCCGCGAGATCAGCGTGCGCGTCGGACTGTGCGTCGTCTGGTCCGCCGGAGTCGTCGCGTTTCACAAGCATGTCCTTCCCGTGGGGATGCCGTCGACACTGCACACATTGATGGGCGTGGCGATGGGCATGCTGTTGGTCTTCCGGACTAGTTCCAGCTATGAACGATTCTGGGAAGGCCGCAAACTCTGGGGCGGCATCGTCAACGAAACACGGAACCTCATCCGAGGCGCTTGCGTCCATTTCGGCGACGATCGCGAACTGCTCGCACTGCTCACGCGCTGGACCTCCGCGTTTCCTTGGGCGTCGATGAACGGACTGCGCGGCGTCGACGGCCTCGGTCCGCAAGCTGACGAGCTTCCGAAAGGCCAAGCAAAAGAAGCGATCGACGCGCAACACACTCCGCTCGCCGTCGCGACGCGCATGTCGGAGTGCCTTCGCGCCGCGCGCGACAAAGGCCTGATCTCCGATATCGTGTTGAGCTCGCTCGACTCCAACATCCAACAACTCGTCGACTATCTCGGCGGCTGCGAGCGCATTCGAAAAACGCCGATGCCCTTCGCCTACGCCGTGCATCTCCGCCGCGCGTTGGTGATCTACTGTTTCTC
>VFZQ01000856.1 GCA_016871135.1 Acidobacteriota bacterium
GTCCAGCAGCAGCAGAAACCGCAAGACCCCAACTGGATGCGGCGGACCGTCCGTGGGTTCCCTCGCTTGTTTCGGCGAAAGAACGCGGAACCGGAACAGAGCAAACCGAAGCAGTAAACACCCAGCTCTCCGAATGCGGTCCGCGCAACTGACTCAGCGGCCCAGCAGAAATTCGTGGCTGCGGTCGTGCGCTCGGCCATTTCGGGTCATCCGTACAAACAGCGCCACATAACCGCTCCGCAACAGCCGGAATGCTTGAAAGTTCGATCGACGAGTCAATGCGGTCGCCCGAACAGGCTCCAGCGCGGCTATACGCAACGGCTTTGTGACGAAATCGCCAGCCCCCTTCATCTACAAGGACTTAGAGTTCGAATCGGGCAACCGTTGGATAGTGGCCAACTCGCCCCGCTCCGCGAAACATTTACCATTTGCTGACAACTTCGATTGCCAATTTCGCTTATCCTACTTCTGGCGCCGCACCTCGGCGCAACAGAGAGGCCACATGACCCATTCCAAAATATCGTCTTTCGTAATCGCCGCCGTCGCTATCGCCGGCCTGGCATACGTCCTCAGGCCCGAAGCCAGAGCACAAAACCTCGACAACTTCACTCCCGGCATGTTGTTCGGCCCCGTCTGGGTCGGGGACGGTCAACACATCGAACTCTGCGCGTCCAACCTCGGAGAGGGAGATCTCCGCGCCGTCGTGCACTTCCGCAACATCAGCACAGGGGAAGTAACGCAGAACGAAGAAGTCACTCTGAAACAGGGCGGTGGCGAATGCGCCTACTACACCGGCAAAGGTCGCGTCGTCGGCATGGCCCGCGGCGACGGCCGCGCCTCCGACTGGGTCAGCCCCTCCAACGCGCTAATCTCCACCATGTCGGTCGTCGACGATGCCGAAGGCGGCAAGATCCGCGTCGCCGTACTTGGTAACGCCAAGCTGTGGCTCCGCGGACTCTAACCCGAAGATCGTTCCTCGCCGGACTGGCGGCCCCCGCGCCGCCATCCGCCTGGTTCGAACAAGTCCCGCCCGCCCACAGCGGCATCGCATGGACACACGACAACGCCATGTCCCCCAAGCGATACCTGCCGGAATCGCTCGGTCCCGGCGTCGCTTTCATCGACTACGATAACGACGGCTGGCCCGATGTATTCCTCGTCAACTCCGGGCCGTGCTCTTTTTACAACCCAAAGACGCTCCCCCGCCACGCGCTGTATCACAACAACCGCGATGGTACATTCACCGATGTCACCGGCAAAGCCGGTCTCGCCGGCGGCTCGTCGTTCGGCATGGGCGCCGCCGCCGCCGACTTCAACAACGACGGCTTCCCCGATCTCCTCGTCACCGCCTACGGCAAGCCCACCCTCTACCGTAACAACGGCAACGGGACATTCACCGATATCACCGCCCGCGCCGGCATCGAGTTCCCCTCCTGGACCACCTCCGCCGTCTGGTTCGACTACGACGGCGACGGCCTGCTCGACCTGTTCGTCTGCGGCTTCGCCAACTACGACGAGGCCGCCCAAAACGGCTGCATCGCCGAACGCGGCGGCAACCCCGGCTATTGCATACCCCGCATTTTCAAACCCGGCGCCTGCCGCCTCTACCGCAACAACGGCAACGGAACCTTCACTGATGTCAGCGTCGAAACCGGTATTGCTTCCCGCGCCAGCAAAGCGCTCGGCGTCGTCGCAACCGATGTCAACAACGACGGCCGCCTCGATCTCTTCGTCGCCAACGACACGCTCGAAAACTTCCTCTGGACCGCCGACGGCAAAGGCTTCCGCGACATCGCCTACGGCGCGCTCGTCGCTCTCGGCGAAAGCGGTTGGGCCCGCTCCGGCATGGGTGTCGACGCCGCCGACTTCAATCAAGACGGCCATCAGGATCTGATCGTCGCCAACATCGACCGCGAGCGATATTCCCTCTACCGCAACTCCGGCCACGGCATGTTCGACGATCTCTCCTTCGCCGGCGAAATCGGCCGCGCGACTTACGACATGAGCGGATGGGGCCTTCGCTTCGCCGACTTCGATAACGACGGCGCCGACGAACTCATCCTCGCTAACGGCCATCCCGACGACAGGGTCGCCGAGCGCTCATCGCGCGTCAAATACCGCGAGCCGCTTCTCCTGTTCGCCCAACGCAACGGAGCGTTCGCCAACATCAGCGCACAAGGCGGCCCGGCCTTCAACGTGCCGCTCGCCGCGCGCGGACTGGCCACAGGCGATTACAACAACGACGGCAAGCTCGATGTGTTGATCGGCGACAACGGCGGCGCGCCGGTGCTTCTAAAAAACACCGTCGCGACAACCAACAACTGGATCGGCATCAAACTCCGCGGCGTCAAGGCTAACCGCGACGGCGCCGGCGCCATGCTGAAGTGGTCCGCCGGCGGCGTCACCAGACAAAGGCTGAAACGCGCCGGCGGCAGCTTCATGTCCTCCCACGATCCGCGCGAAATCCTCGGCCTCGGCA
>VFZQ01000857.1 GCA_016871135.1 Acidobacteriota bacterium
CGAGTGTGAACGGCGCATTCCACAGCCAGTGGAATCGGAACGTTCCATCGTGTTCGCTCAAGGACCGCAACACTCCGCGCCGCGCGTACGACTCCAACACCGCACGCACGGCTTCTAAGGAACTCGCGCACAACGGACCCGCTTCGGCCCGGCCATTGGGGCCGCGCCTTCGCGGCCTGTGCGCTTCTAGTGGCTGTACGCCATGCATCCCGGTTCTACCTTGCCCAGGAATCCCGGCGCGTATTGATTCGTCCAGAACTCGCGTTTGCCCTGGCAGTTGATGACGGTCGAGATGCGCTCGCGCGCGGCGATGTCGTAGCTGCGCGCCAAGGCGGGCATGAAGTCGCCTGGTTTGGTGACATACTCGCCGCGCGCGCCGAGCGCCTCGCCGATTTTGTCGTAGCGCAAGTTTTCCTGGAACAGATACATGTGCACCGGTTTGCCCTGCGTCATGATGCCCCAGGCGTTGTTGTTGTAGACGATCATCACGACGGGCGTCTTGTACTTCGCCATCGTCTCGATCTCCATGCCCGAATACGCAAAGCCGGCGTCGCCGGTGATGCCGATGACGGGCGCGCCTTTGTAGGGCGCCTGCGGGCCAACGCCAAGCTGCACGGCCGCGCTGGCGCCGAACGCGTAACCGCAGTCGGGGCCGATCGCGCCGTACTGATACGCGCCGTTCAAGATTTGCCCCGGACGATAGGCGCGCAGGAATCGGCGCGCGTAGCGTGCGATGCCATAGCCGCCCGCGACGACGGTCGTCTGCTCCTTGGCGAGCTTGCCGCGATAGAGGAACTCGCTTAAGTCCCGCGCGATTACCGCTGGATGCAGCGCGTCCGAATAGCCCGCGCCGATCTTGTAGAAGCCCGCGTTCTCGGCTTCGAACTTGGCGCGCTCGGCGGCCAGTTCGGCGACCCACGCCTCATGCCGCATCTTTGGAAGCGCGGCGGCGAGCGCTTCCAGCGCCGCTTTCTCGCAGCTGACGATGCCGAGGTCGATCGGCCAGTTGCGGCCGATGTCGGACGGGTCCGGATCGATGCGTACGAATGTTGCTTCGGGAGAAAACGCGCACTCGCCGGCGTTCGGCATGGAGTATTGCCCGATGAAGATGACGAGGTCAGCGCTGGGCAGCGCGCCTGGGGCGGTCGAGGCCGACAGCGGATGCGCGTCTGAGAAGTGCCCGCGAGATGGCCCCGATTCGACGACGGCGATTTCGGCGCGTTCGGCGGCGGCGCGCAGTGCGTCCCACGCCTTGCTGTAGAACACGCCGGTTGAGGCGACGATCATCGGGCGCTTCGCCTTCGTGATCAACGCGGCCAATTCCTGAATGCGTTTCGGATCCGGATGCGGACGCGCGTCGGTTCGATACTTGGCCTTTTCGTAGTACGCGCGCAACTCGCTTGTGTCTTTGAACCGCGCGTTCGAAATCTCGCTTGGGAAATCGAGATGGACTGGTTGCGGCACGCCGCTCTTCAACTGGCGAAACGCGTAGCCGGCGTACTCATGAATACGTTTGGCGTCGATCAGCCGCTTGCCGTATTTGCGCATGCCTTCGGTGGTCGGCTGTTGATAGACGGTCTGAATGCCCATCTCGCTGTCGTCGTCGGCGAGGCGCTTGTTGCTGGCGAGCACGAGTAGCGGCGTGCGCGCGGCGTTGGCGGCCGCGATATTCATGATCATGTTCGTGAAGCCGGGGCCTTCGGTGCCGGAACAGGCGGCGATCTCGCCGGTCACGCGCGAGAACCCATCGGCCGCGGCGCACATCGAACCTTCCGTGCGTCCGCCGTAACAAGGGATGTTCTCTTCGCAGATGGCGTTGATGATTTCGTAGTTGCCGGGGCAACAGAACAGCGCCGCGAGTCCTTCCTCCTTGCAGACCTTCGCGAACACCTGCGCGCCGCGCATGGGGAACTCGGCCGGCTTTCCCGGCGCGGCTACGGCCGATGGGATTGAATTCGGCACGCGAATTCCGGGGGTTGTCTGGGCGGATGCAACCTGGGCGGCCGGCAACGCGGCGGCCGACAGCATGAATCTTCGGCGATTGCTCATGATCTACAAATGCTACTACGCTAGAATGCTCCTCATGGTCCGTTGCCTTTTGCCGCCGGTTGTCTGCGCCGCGATCGCGCTGGCCGGTCCGGCCTATCCCGATCGCCCCGGCAAGAAAGTTGTCGAGAGGGTTTGTGGCGGGTGCCATGGCCTTCGGCTCATGGAAAACATGCGCAAGACGCCGGCTGCGTGGAAGACGTCGATCGACGATATGGTCACACGCGGCATGAAGGCGAGCGACGACGAAATCGATACCGTCAACGCCTACTTCGCCAAGTACCTCACGCGTCTCAACATCAATCAGGCCGGGCCCGCGGACATCGCCGACGTTTTCGATCTGACGGCGCAAGAGGCCGAGGCGATCGTGGCTTACCGCAAGGCTAACGGCAAGATCAAGAACTTCGACGAGCTTGAAGCGATTCCCGGCGT
>VFZQ01000858.1 GCA_016871135.1 Acidobacteriota bacterium
GCCGATGTTGCGCGGCCACGTAAATCCGGCCGTTCCAATGCATGAAGCCCCGGTTGCGTTGTTTGCCGCGAACGGGCTTGCCCTCGTGCGGATCGAAGTTCCAAAGCACGCGGCCCGTTGCGCCGTCGATTGCGTACACGCGCAACTTTGCCGAACTCAGATATACAATTCCATCGAGCACAAGTGGATTGCACTGAATCTCCGAGCCGTCGAACGAATCGCCGGCGTCGAACTTCCACGCCGCTGTGAGCTTAGAGACGTTGTCCGGCGTGATCTGGCCGATGGTGGTGTAGTGAATGTTGTCGGGCCCGCCGTGATAGCCGGGCCAGCCGCGATGCGCCGAATCGGGCACGGGCTTTCTCTGTGCGCTCGACAGCAGCGCGCCAAGAAGAAAAATTGCAAGGAATCGCATTCCTTCTATTCGTACCGCAACGCTTCGACCGGGTCCAATCGCGCCGCCTTCACCGCCGGCCATGTTCCGAAGAAAATACCGATTCCAACCGATACGGCGAAGCCAGCGATCAGCGCGCCCGTCGATACCGCGGACGGCAGCGATGGAACAAGCGTGCCGACGATCAGTGTGACGATAACCGAGATCAACAGCCCGAGTACCCCGCCCGCACCGGTCAGTGCAACGGCCTCGGTCAGGAATTGTACGATGATGTCGGATCGCCGCGCGCCCAGCGCCTTGCGTACGCCGATCTCCTTGGTCCGCTCCGTCACGCTGACCAGCATGATGTTCATTACTCCAATGCCGCCGACCAGCAACCCGAGCCCGGAGATCGAAATCGAGACCAGCACGATCAACTGCGTGATCGAGTCGAAGCGGGCGATGATTTGGTCGGCCGTGCTCAGGGAGAAATCGTCTGGCGCCCCGAGCGGTGTCTTTCGCACGCGGCGCAGCAGTTGGCGAATGTCCTCTTCGGCGTCGCCGCGCCGGCCTTCATAGGCTTTTGCGATGACTACGAATCGATCCAGTTGCGGATAGCGCAGCCGCGCCACCGACAGCGGAATCGTTACCTGGCGGTCGATTGGGTTCTCGCCAAAGAACCCGCCCTTGGCCTCTTCGGTCACGCCAATGATTGTGTACTCCGCGCCCGCGACCGTGACAGATCGGCCAACTACCGAGCCATCCGGGAAAAGCGCGTCGGCAAGCTTTGGGCCGACTACGCAGACGCGCGCGCCGCGCTTTTCTTCTTCCTCGGTGAACGGCCGGCCCGCGACGAAGTTGCGCGGTTGGGTCAGAAAGCCGGACGCGGTCTGCCCGATCATGTTCACCTGGTCCGACTCATAACCCGGCACTTTCGCGGTGATCGGGGTGCGCCCAATTACGCCTGGTAAGTAGAGGGTCGCGCTCACTTCCGCGACCGATGGAACCAGCCGTTGAATCAACTCCGCATAATCCGATCCGACCGGTTTGCGGCGGATCTCCGACGGGGGCGGATTCTGATTCGGGTCTCCCGATACCCGTGAAATGAAAATGTTATCCGGCCCGAACTCTGAGAAGAACGTCGTCACGCCTTGTTTGAGGCCGCTGAGCAGGGACGACACCGTCACCACTGTTGTGATGCCGATGACGATGCCGACAATCGTCAAGAGCGAGCGAAAGCGGTGCGCCCACACTGAGTCCATTGCCACTGCAATCAACTCGCGAAACGAAATAGTCCCTGGAATCTGCATGGCGTTATTCGGAGCGCAGCGCCTCGATCGGATCGAGCCTCGCTGCCCGGCGAGCTGGATACCACCCGGAAATTACGCCGACCGCCGACGAGACGATTACCGACAGTGCGATGTAGAACGGAGTTACCTCCAGGTTGACGCCAAACGCTATTGACAACCCGCGCGCCGCCACAAATCCCAATCCCAGCCCCATCATTCCCCCGGCGCTTGAGAGCACCACGGCTTCGACTAGAAATTGCAGGAGAATATCGGTCTGCCGTGCGCCCAGCGACTTGCGAATGCCAATCTCGCGGGTCCGCTCCGTGACGCTGACCAGCATGATGTTCATGATCACGATGCCGCCGACGACGAGCGAAATCATCGTCACCGGAACGACCACCGCGCCGATCAAACCGAGAATCTGATCGATGAACGCGCGAATGGAATCCGGCGTCAGGAAGTCAAAATTATCGACCGCGCCCGGCCGTGTCTTGAACCGGGTTCGGAGCGCAACGCGCGTCACGTCCAGGCCTTGCTCCAAAGTCAGACCCGAGCCAGGCCGCGGTCGCGCGAAGATCGAAGTTGAACGCGCCGGGCCGATAATCCGAGTGAACGCCGAATCCGGAATGTAGACCGAATTGTCCTGCGAGCGCCCTCCGGCGTTGCCGAGTTTTTCCTGCAATCCGACGATTTGAAACGAATACCCACGCACTGTGATGAACTTGCCGACAGGGCTCGCGTCGCCAAAAAATTTCGCCTGCACCTCGGTCCCAACGACGCACACAAACTGCTTGTTGTGCTCTTCTTGTTCCGTGAAG
>VFZQ01000859.1 GCA_016871135.1 Acidobacteriota bacterium
GGTTGGTATGTGCGAAACCTCGCCAACTACAACGTTATGTACGGCTCGGTCGGCGGCGTCATCGCACTCATCGTGTGGATGTACTTGCTCGCCGCCATCGCGTTGTTCGGCTGCGAATACAACGTCGAGCGCGAACGGATTCGCAAGGGCAAGTAGTCTCCTAAACTAAGGAGATGCACTTTCAAGTCGGGGTCCCCTACAAGCCCAGCGGCGATCAGGCGACCGCGATCGATTCGCTCGTCCGAGGCGCAAACGACGGCGAACAACATCAGGTCTTGCTCGGCGTCACCGGCTCCGGCAAAACCTTCACGATGGCAAAGGTCATCGAAGCCTGCGGCCGCCCCGCGCTGATCCTCGCGCACAACAAAACGCTCGCCGCGCAGCTCTATCACGAGTTCCGCCACTTCTTTCCGCAAAACGCCGTCGAGTACTTCGTCAGCTACTACGACTACTACCAGCCCGAAGCCTACATCCCCAGCGGCGATGTCTACATCGAGAAGGAAGCGACCATCAACGACGAGCTCGACCGCCTACGCCTTTCCGCCACGCGCTCGTTGTTTGAACGCCGCGATTGCGTGATCGTTTCCTCGGTCAGCTGCATCTACGGTATCGGCTCGCCCGAGGCCTACTACGGCATGTTGATGATGCTCGAAAAGGGCATGAAGATCGAGCGCAAGCAACTGCTCGGCCGCCTTGTCGAACTCCTCTACGACCGCACCGAGAGCGACTTCCGCCGCGGCACGTTTCGCGTGCGCGGCGATGTCGTCGAGATCTACCCGTCCTACGAAGAGTTCGCTATCCGCGTCGAGCTGTGGGGCGACGAAATCGAATCGCTCGCGCACATCGACCCGCTCACCGGCAGCATTCGCAACACCGCCCCGCGCATCCCCGTCTATCCGAAAACCTACTACGCGATGGACGACGAGACGCGCGACAAGGCGATGGTCACGATCAAGGAAGAGCTCGAATGGTGGCGGACCGAACTCGAGAAACAGAACAAGCTGATCGAAGCCCAGCGCCTGCATCAGCGCACCATGTTCGATCTCGAAATGATCAAGACCGTCGGCTACTGTCACGGCGTTGAAAACTACTCGCGCCACTTCTCCGGACGCCTGCCGGGCGAAGCGCCGCCGACGCTGCTCGATTACCTCCCGCAAGACCATCTCATCTTCATCGACGAGAGCCACCAGACCATGCCGCAAATCCGCGGCATGTGGCACGGCGACCGCTCGCGCAAGGAGACGCTCGTCAACCACGGCTTCCGTCTGCCGAGCGCGCTCGACAACCGCCCGCTGACTTTCGAGGAGTTTGAGAACCGCGTCAATCAGGTCGTCTACGTCTCGGCCACGCCAGGTCCCTACGAACTCACGAAATCGTCGGGCCGCACCGTCGAGCAGATCATCCGCCCCACCGGCCTCGTCGATCCGGAAATCGATGTGCGCCCGATCCGCGGTCAGGTCGACAACCTGCTCAACGAGATCCGCCTGCGCGTGGAACAGAACGAGCGTGTGTTGATCACCACGTTAACCAAGCGGATGTCGGAAGACCTTGCCAGCTACTACTCTGAGGTCGGCGTGAAGTGCCAGTATTTGCACTCGGAGGTCAGCACGCTTGACCGCATCAAGATTCTGCGCGATTTACGCAAGGGCGAGATCGACGTACTGATCGGAGTGAACCTCTTGCGCGAAGGCCTCGACCTACCTGAGGTCTCGCTCGTGGCCATCCTCGACGCCGACAAAGAAGGCTTTCTGCGCTCGGCGGGATCGCTGATTCAAACCATCGGCCGCGCGGCGCGCCACTTGAACGGGCGCGCGATTCTCTACGCCGACGTGATGACTGACAGCATGAAGAGCGCGATCGGCGAGACCAATCGCCGCCGCCGAATTCAGGTCGACCACAACGAAGCCAACAACATCACGCCGCAGTCCATCATTAAGCCAATCGACATGAGCCTGGTCCGCATCGCGGAGTCGGAATATGTTACTGTTCCAATCGAGCCGGAATCCCCCGAAGCCGAGCTAGACCCGCAACAACGCCATAAACTCATCGAAGAATTGGAGGCCCGTATGCGTGAAGCCGCCCGTCTGTTCGAGTTCGAAAAAGCGGCGCAACTGCGCGACCGCGTGAAAGCGCTGAAGGCGCCATAACCATGCGTCCCGCGCCGTGGGTTGGACTCATCGCCGCGGGCCCCGTCAGCCCGTCGCTGTACCAACTGGCAAACTGGAACGCCACGCTCGGCCCCGTATGCGCCGAGACGCTTCGCGTGGCATCGCGCCTCGCCAACCAAATGAAGGCCGGCGCCGCCGCCCAACCGGAGGCGCTTGCCAAGTCGCAGCTCATCCTCATCTCCGGGCCCTTTGCCGATTTCCAATCGTTGCTCGATCTCGCTCTTAGCGCCGGCATCGATTGGCGCGGCCACACCGTCCTGCTCGTCGACTCGCTCCGCGCGGCCGATCAGCTCGAACCTCTCCGCGC
>VFZQ01000860.1 GCA_016871135.1 Acidobacteriota bacterium
CATCGTCGGACAAGACGAAGTTGTTGAACAGGTGCTGACGGCACTGTTCGTCGGCGGCCACTGCTTAATCACAGGCATGCCGGGAACGGCGAAGACGTTGCTGGTGCGCACGCTCGCCGACACGCTGGGCCTTGTTTTCAAGCGCATTCAGTTCACGCCCGATCTGATGCCGACCGATATCACCGGTACCGACATCATCGAAGAAGATCAGGCGACCGGCAAACGCCAGTGGACCTTCGTGCAAGGACCGCTGTTTACCAATGTCCTGCTGGCCGACGAAATCAACCGTACGCCGCCGAAGACGCAGGCGGCGCTGCTCGAAGCGATGCAAGAGAAGAGTTGCACGGTGCGCGGCAATCTCTATCATTTGACGCCTCCGTTCTTTGTGCTGGCAACGCAGAATCCGATCGAACTCGAAGGCACTTACCCACTGCCGGAAGCGCAGCTCGACCGCTTCCTGTTCAATGTGCTTCTCGATTACCTGCCGTTCGACGAAGAGATGCAGGTGCTGGGGCTGACAACGACGACGCACGTCGCCAAGGCCGATCCGGTCACATCGGCGCAAGAGATTCTTTCGATGCAGGAACTGGTGCGCATGGTGCCGGTCGCCGACAGCGTTGCGCGGTACGCAGTGGCCATTGTTCGCGCCACGCGTCCCAGCGATCCCTCCGCGCCCGACATCGTAAAGAAGTACTTCAACTTCGGCGCCAGTGTCCGCGGCATTCAGAACATCATTCTCGCGTCGAAGGCGCGCGCTTTGATGAAGAAGCGCTATCACGTCTCGTTCGAAGACATCGCCGCGATGTCGGTGCCGGTACTCCGTCACCGCGTGCTGCTGAACTTTCACGCGGAATCGGACAAGGTGACGCAGGACCACGTACTGCGCAAGTTGCTGGAAGCGGTGCCGGCGCCGCGAGACTAACTACATGCAGCAACGCTTCCTCGATCCGAGAGTGCTGGCGTCGATTTCGAATCTCGAACTCGTCGCCAAGACCGTTGTCGACGGCTTCATCGCCGGGCTGCACCGGTCGCCGCATTTCGGATTTTCGCAGGAGTTCGCCGAGTACCGCATGTATAACGAAGGCGACGATCTGCGTTTCGTCGACTGGAACGTGTTCGCTCGGACCGAGCGCACCTACATTAAGCGGTACAAGGGCGAGACGAATTCGCGGTTGACGATTCTCATCGATGCCTCGGCGTCGATGGGTTACGGTTCAAACGGAGTGACGAAGGCCGATTACTCCCGTTATCTGGCCGCGTCGATCGCCTATATGGCACAGCAGCAGCGCGATGCCGCCGGCGTCATCGTCTTTGACGACGACGTTCGGGCGTACGTGGCGCCTTCCTCGCGTCAGGGTACATTCCGCCGTACGATGAACGCGATCGAACAGGCCGAGCCTGGCAAGACGACCAACTACCAGCGGCCCTTCTTTCACTTCCAAAGTATGTTGCGCAACCGGCGTGGTCTGGTGGTCGTCATCAGCGACTTCTATGACGATCCCGAGGTCCTTGTGAAGCTGATCGAGCCGCTGCGTTATCGGGGCAACGACGTCGTGCTGTTTCACATTTTGGATCCGCAAGAGGTGCGGCCGAAGTTCGATGGCCCGGTGTTGTTGATCGACTCCGAAAACGAATCGGAACTGGAAACGTCGCCCGAGTATGCGGCGCAGGAGTACCGCGCGAAGATCGACGCGCATGTCATGGCGCTGGCCGACAAATCGCGCGCGGCGGGCCTGACGTATCACATGCACACCACCGACACGCCGCTCGACGCGGCGTTGCGCGAGTTTCTGCTCGTGCGGCAAGGGAGGATGTAGGTGGGATTTCTCGCCCCATGGTTTCTCGGCGCGGCCCTGCTGGGCGGTTTACCGGTATGGCTGCACCTCTTGCAGCAACATAAGACCACGCCGATTCGTTTTTCGTCGCTCATGTTTTTCGAGAAGCGCACGACGACTTCCACGCGTCAGCGAAAGTTGAAATACTACGCCCTGCTGGCGCTGCGGCTTCTCGCGTTGCTGTTCCTGATCTTCGCGTTCTCGCAGCCGTACTTCGAACGCAAAGTCACCGCGGGCGGCGGCAAGCGGATGACGGTCGCGGCGATCGATAACTCGTTCAGCATGCGCCGGGGCGGAGCGATCGAAGCGGCCAAACAACAGGCGCTGGCCCTGGCGTCGAAGATTAACGCCGCCGAGCCGGGCGTGGTCGTAGCGTTCGGCAGCGGTGCGCGCGAGATCGGCCAGAAAGCGGAAGACGCCACTACATTTCGCAACAACGTGAACGCCGTGGCCGCCGGCGATGAGAAGACCGCGTATGCTGAACTGGCGCGCATCGTGCGCGGGCTAAGCGAAGCGCATCGCATGCCGGTCGACGTACATCTTTACACCGACTTGCAGAAAACCGGTATGCCCGCGCGCTTCGCGGATCTGCAACTGCCCGCCGAAGCGAAACTGGAAATTCACGACGTCGC
>VFZQ01000861.1 GCA_016871135.1 Acidobacteriota bacterium
CGCCTCGCGGATAAATCGCTGCCGGTACTGCGCATCGCTTGCGGTAGCGCCGGGAAGAAACTTCAGCGCCACTTCCCGCCCCAGTTTCTTGTCTACCGCCCGCCACACGACACCCATCCCGCCGCCACCGATTCGCTCGGCCAATTCGTAGTTGAGGATTGTCTTCGAACCCATACAAACCCTTTCGGAACGGCGTCCTTGGGTTGTTGCGGCACAACCCACTCAGCAAATCGGAGAGCGCCGCCGGCCAAGTGGGGCATTGCGAAAATATCACATTCTTCTTATTAGCGAAATCCCCCGGCGAAACGGGACACGCCAATTGCAACCGCTGCGTTACTCGTACCGCAGCGCTTCCACCGGGTCCAACCGCGCCGCCTTGTTCGCCGGCCAAATCCCGAAAAACAACCCCACTCCCGCCGACACCACCAACCCGGCCGACACAGCCCACAACGGCACCGCCGTTGGGAGCATCGGGAACGCCAGCCGCGCGCCTTGCGATATCACCCAACCCAGTCCAATTCCCAGGAATCCGCCCACCATCGTCAGCACCACGGCTTCGGTCAAAAACTGAATCACGATGTCGATCCGCCGCGCCCCCAGCGCCTTTCGCGTGCCGATCTCCCGCGTCCGCTCCGTCACGCTCACCAGCATAATATTCATCACACCGATCCCGCCCACCAGCAAACCGATCGAACTCAGCACAACCATCACAATCGCCACCATCGCCATCACGCCGCGAAACTGCTCGATCATCTGCTCGGCCGTCGAGATCGAAAACGTGTCCGGCTTCGACAGCGGTACGCGCCGGTCGATCCGCAGGATCGCCCGCACCTCGTCCATCGCCGCCGGCACCAGTCCCGGTTTCGCCGTCACGATGATCATATGTTCCTTCGCATTCGGAAACAGTTTGCGCATCGTGAAGTACGGGAACATCACCCGCTTGTCTTCCTGCCCCGGCATCGACTGCGCCGGCCGCTTCATCACCCCAATCACCTCGAACACATGCCCATCGACCTCGATCGCTTTCCCAATCCCGCTTGTCCCTTGGAAAAACGTCTTGCCGATGTCCTCGCCCAACACAACCACCGGCATCCGGTGGGCGCTATCGGAGTCGGTCACAAAACGCCCTTCGATCATTTCCACGCCGCTGGCGACATAGCTCGGATCGGTCCCAGCGATGTTGATCTGAAACACATCGACAGCCTTATAGCGGGCCTTGTGAATTCCCCAACTCGGAAACAGATACGGACTCACCGACGCCACATTCACCGCACGATCTTTGATCGCCAGCGCATTCTCCAGCGACAGCGGCTTGCGATTCCGCTCCTCGGCCGGGCGCATGCCAAAACTCATTGGCGAATCGAATTTCGAGATGACCAGATTCTCCGAGCCCATACCGCGGATGATGCCGGTGATCGACGAATCCAATCCCGCCAAAATCGAGCCGACGCCAATCACCGTGCTCGTCCCGATGATCACGCCCAGCACCGTCAGAAACGCGCGCAGTTTGTGCGCGCGTAGCGTATCGAACGCCAACTGCACGCCGAACCAGATCCGCGTCAGCTCGTGTTTCATTTGCCGAACCCCAACGCCACGATCGGATCCAGCTTCGCCGCCCGCTGCGCCGGGTAGATCCCGAAGAACAGCCCCACCAGCGTCGACAGACCCACCGATACGAATACGGCATAGTAAGGCACCGACATCGGCACCGACGTCGTATTGCGGACGACGATAGCGATCACCCACGCCAGCGTCACGCCGATCAACCCGCCCATGCCAGACAACACCGACGACTCCACCAGAAACTGATTCAACACATCCTGCCTGCGCGCGCCGACCGCCTTGCGCACGCCGATCTCATGCGTTCGTTCCGTCACCACCGCCAGCATGATGTTCATGATCACGATCCCGCCGACAACCATGAACACGCTGACAACCGCCACCGCCGTAGCCGCGATCGCTCCCGTCATCTGATCCCACGCCGCCAAAATCGAGTCCGACGAAAACACGCCGAAATTATCCGGCTCCCCAGGCCGCACATGCCGCCACGCCCGCAGCAAACTGCGCACCTCGTCCTGCGCGCGCTCCAGGTGATTGCGGTCCAACGCCACCGCCGCATAGCCCACGCCCATCCGCGAGCCGTACATCTTGAAGTAGGTCTCCACCGGGATGATGATGAACCGGTCGCGCGATTGACCGAAAACACTTCCCTGCTCCTTCGCTACGCCGATCACCGTGAACGGCCGCCCGCTCACTTCGATCACCTTCCCAATCGGATCGACAGTTGGGAAGAACCGCTCTTTGATCTCGTGCCCAATCACCGCCACCAGCGTGTGTCGCGCATCGTCGGCTTCGGTGAGGAAACGGCCATTGGCGATTTGGATGTTGGTGATCACACCAACATTCGCGCTCACTCCGCGTAATTCGAGTTCATCGACTCGCCCCGACAGGTA
>VFZQ01000862.1 GCA_016871135.1 Acidobacteriota bacterium
TCGTCGTGCAGCCCAGCGTCACCGAGGCGCAACTCGCTGCCGGTGTGCGCACTCTCGCCTATGACCGCATCAAGAAGCGCCTCGAAACCGAGGCGCCGGTGCAACTGTTCGGCCACGAGTTCTGCGTCCGCATCGTCGAGACCGGTCCCGGCGTCACAAGATTCAAGCCCGGCGACCGCGTTGCCGCGCGCGCCAAACTCCCCTGCGAAAGCTGTCCGTTGTGTGATTCCGGCCGCGGCCATCTCTGTCGAAAAGGTCCTATCATCGGCTTCCAGCTTCCGGGCTGTTTCTGCGAATTCGCGGTGCTACCCGAGATCGCGCTGACGCACGTCGACGACCGCATCTCCGACAACGAAGCCGCCTGCCTCCAATCGCTCAGCGACAGTGTGGCGTCGGTCGAAACGGCTGAAATCAAAATTGGCGACAGCGTCGCCTTCCTCGGGCAAGGCAGCATGGGCCTGGAGTGCATGCAGATCGCCAAGGTCAGCGGCGCGGGCAAAATCATCACCGTCGATGTGCGCGACGAAGCGTGTGCGATGTCAAAGGAACTCGGCGCCGATCACGCCATCAACGCAACCAAGGTGGACCCGGTCGCCGCCATTCGCGAACTCACCGGAGGCAACGGCGCCGACATCGTCTTCGAGTGCGCCGGCGGCAGCCCAACGCAGGGCCTCGCGGGCGTGCGCAGTGTCGCGCAAGCCGTCGACGCCGTCCGCTCCGGCGGAAAAATCGTCGGTGTGTCGTGGTTCGGTTCGCCGTTCGAGCTTGACGTCGATTTGCTGCGCGAACGCAGCCTGCGTTACGTGTTCCCCGACATCAGCACGCTGGAACACCTCCAGCATACGGTGAGCCTGGTGGCCTCCGGCCGCGTGCGGATGAAACCGACGATCACGCACGTGCTCGAAGGCATCGAGAACGTGCCGCGCGCGTTCGAAATCACCGCCAACAAGGGCAAGTTCCAGGCCATCAATCCCGCGCAAGTGAGGATCGCTCGATGACGCCGGCGGCGCAACTGCGGAAGTTCGGAACAGGCCCGGTTTCCGACGCGCTCGGAAAAGGTGGCGCAATGGATCACGGCATACGGCCGTGGTCGTCGAACGCACGTATGGCGGGCCCGGCATTTACGGTGCAACTGCACACGGCCGATATCCTGATGGTCAGCAAGGCGCTTGCCGAATGCCCGAAGGATCATGTACTCGTCATCGACGGGCACGGCGAGCGAAACACCGCGCTCTGGGGCGGATTGACGACCACCAGTGCGCGGCGCAAGGGCCTGGCCGGCGTTGTCGTCGACGGCGCGATTCGCGATCTTGCCGACATTCGGAAGAGCCACTTGCCCGTGTTCGCGCGAAGTGTCGTTCCCAACGCGGGCGGCGCGGAGTACGCCGGCAAATTGCAAGTCTCCGTCGCGTGCGGCGGCATGGTCGTCAACCCGGGTGATTGGCTCGTCGGCGACGACGACGGCGTCGTAGTGATCCCCAAAGCCTCCCTCGCCATGGCAATCGAGGGCGCCGCCCGCATCGTTGCGGCGGAAAAGAAGATCGCCGCGGCCATTCGCAACGGTGTCGAAATCGCCGAGCTTCTCCGCATCGACGAGACGCTCGCGCGCAAAGCGAAAGAGATCTTCGTCCCACAGTTGCGAGTCGGCGAAAAATAGCGCGCTGCTTGCGGGATTGAACTCACTCTGCATGACGTCGTCGCGGTGGGGTGAGAGCAGCCTCGCGTACCGGAACGAAAGCACGGTGCTAACGCCGCAACATCTCCACAATCAACGCCTGCTGCTCCTTTGCGGCGGGCTCGCCAGAGCCGCCGCGCCCGGTTGTCGATCGGGCGAGATCAATCGGCATCGAGCCGTTGCCATTGGGCCGCGCGGGGTCCGCGCCGAGTTCGAGCAGTTTGGCGGCGGCCGCCGCGCAACGGCAGCGTACGGCCCGATGGAGCGGCGTGACGCCCCGTTTACAGACGGCATTCGGATCCGCGCCGCGTGCAATGAGCAGCGCAATCGTCTCCGCTTGCGCCGAAGGATTCCACGTCGGCGCGCCCGGACCGCCCGTCGCGGCGGCGTGCAGCGGTTGATAGCCGAGACGATTGCGGGCGCGGACATCGGCGCCGGCATCGAGCAGCGCCTGCACAAGTCGCGTGCGATCACAGGCCGCCGCTACATGCAGTGCCGTGTCGCCCCTGTAGATCTGCATCCGAATTCCAGGGTCAAGGAATTCTTCGTCCGCGCGCAGCGTGGCCAGCGCGAGTGTACCGGGAAGATCGCCCGCGGCGACAACCGCGACAAGCGAGCGGAAAGAGGCGTGACGCACTACCGCAATACTACACTAGAAGATTCAAGTCGTATGGCCGAATCTCCCATCACTCCCCGCGCGAAAGACTTCGCAACCTGGTATCAAGACGTTGTACTGCAAGGCGATATGGCCGAACCGGCCGA
>VFZQ01000863.1 GCA_016871135.1 Acidobacteriota bacterium
CTAGCTGTCCACTGCTTTTTTGCATGGGCCGCCAACTGTGTCTAAACTTTTGTCTCACGGTTGGGGACAAGCTCAGGTTGCGCCGTGATTTCGCCGTACTTCCTCCCGGCGACATTCGCAACTGTCTCGTCGCGCTTTCCGAAGACGAAGCCTTGCTAAGCCGTATGTTTCAGTACCGTTTCCGCGGGGGCCGCGGGCTGAAGGGCCATAGTTTCGGCAATCTGTTTCTCACGGCGCTCACCGACCTCACCGGCGATTTTGCCAGTGCTGTGAAGTTCGCCTCCGAGATTCTGGCTTCGCGCGGCCACATCATTCCATCGACGGCGGAAAACGTGGTGCTCGAAGCGCAGCTCACGAGCGGCCGAATCCTCAAGGGCGAAAGCAACATCTCGAAGAGCCGCGAGCCGATCGACTGGATCCACACGTTACCTCGCTTACCGCAGCCATTCGCCGAAACGGTGGACGCAATTCGCAGCGCGGATCTAATCACGCTCGGCCCTGGCTCGCTGTTCACAAGTGTCATTCCGAACCTGCTCATTCGCGGTATTCCGCGTGAGATCGTCCGCGCCAGCGGCGTCCGCGCCTACATGACAAATCTCATGGGCCAACCGGGGGAGACCGTCGACTTCTCGGCCGCCGACCACGTGAGCGCGCTGTTGCGCCACGCCGGTATCTCCGAGCGAAAAGCCTCGACACTGCTCGACTACGTCATCGTCAACTCCACGCCGTTCCCCAAGGCCGCGCTTCGGCGATACGCGGCGCAGCGTTCGCGTCCAGTCGACATCGACCACGATCGCTTGGACGCCATGAAACTGCGTCTCGTCGAGGCGGACCTCATCGGGCACTCCGAGAAGATCCGGCACAGTCCGGAGCTTGCCGCCGAAGTACTCATGCGCCTCGCCCGGCTCGGCCGGCGCCGGCGGCAGATACTGGCGCGCGCGAATGCGCAAAAATAGAAGTAGTGGCTGATCAATCCGTCGTCATTCTCGCGGCCGGCTTCGGTACGCGCATGAAGTCCCAGACCGCCAAGGTCCTTCATCGAGCCGGGGGGCTTTCGCTGATCGAACATGTGGTCCGCACGGCACTGACCGTGGCACCGCCATCGAACGTCGTCGCCGTGATCGGGCATCAAGCCGAGTCGGTCGCCTCGACGCTGGCGCCGTTCGGTGTTCGGACCGCTCTGCAATCGAACCCGCAGGGCACCGGCCACGCGTTGCGATGCGCAAGGGAACAAGCGCCGCGGACGGGGCTGCTGACCGTTCTTTATGGCGACGTTCCGTTCCTGTCGCGCGCCACCGTCGAACGGCTCATCGCGCAGCAGTCCGAAAGCGATGCCGCCGCTACCGTGTTGACCGCGATGCTCGACGACCCCGCGGCTTACGGCAGGATTGTGCGTGGCCAGAACGGCGGCGTCGAGGCGATCGTCGAGTACAAGGCCGCATCGGAAGCGCAGCGCAAGATCAACGAGATCAACTCTGGCATCTACTGCTTCCGGGCCGATTTGCTGTGGAAACACATCGACGAGATCACGACCAACAACCCGGCCGGCGAGTATTACCTCACCGATATGGTCGAGATCTTCCGGCGCCACGGCTACCGCGTCGACGGCCAGATCATGGCCGATACGCGCGAGTTGCTCGGAATCAATACGCGGGTCGAACTCGCCGCCATCGATTCGCTGTTCCGTGAGCGCAAGAACCGGCAGTTGATGCTCGACGGCGCGACGCTGGAGCGGCCCGATACGATTTGCGCCGATGTCGATGTCACCATCGGCCAGGACACGATCGTCGAAAGCGGGGTGCGGCTGCTTGGCGCGACTACGATTGGCGCGAACTGCCGCATCGGCGCGGGCTCGATCATCGCGAATTCGACGGTTGCCGATGGCGTGGTGATCGCACCTTATTCCGTAATCGAAGACACGGCCATCGGCGCGGAGGCGCGCATCGGTCCATTCGCACGTTTGCGCATGAAGAATCAGGTCGGCGCCCATGTGCACATCGGCAACTTCGTGGAACTGAAGAACACACGCATCGCCGACGGCGCCAAGGCCAATCATCTGGCGTATTTAGGCGACTCGAACATCGGCGCGAAAACCAATATCGGAGCGGGGACGATCACCTGCAACTACGACGGCAAATTGAAACATCCGACGACGATCGGCACGGGGGTATTCGTGGGCAGCAATTCGACGCTGGTCGCACCGGTGACGCTCGAAGACGACAGCTACGTTGGCGCGGCGTCGATCATCACGGAAAACGTGCCAGCGGGCGCGCTGGCGATTGGGCGAGCGCGGCAGGTCAACAAGGCCGGATGGGGCGCGAAGAAGAAAAAGTCTAGTTGATTTCGCGGCGGATGCGGTCGCGCTCTCGCTCCACCTCGCGGCGGGCGCGGTCGGTTTCGCGGCGAACTTCGCGCTCGGCCTGGCGGAGTTCATCGG
>VFZQ01000864.1 GCA_016871135.1 Acidobacteriota bacterium
TTCAAGGTCACGGCGCCGAATGATTGAGAACGGGGCAGAGAAAACCGGAATCTGGAGCGGCTTCAGCCGCGTCCTGCGACTTTCAGTCGCCCATCGACCCCACCGCCTTTAGGCGGTGGTTGTTCAGACTCCTCACATGGGGGAGGTAGTGCTCGCCCTCCACCTTGACACCAACCAAAAACCCCGATACGGTGTTCAGACGATGCGTGCTGTTCCAATACTCCTCGCCGCGCTGACCGCCTTCGCGCAAGACAAGAATCCTCACACCACCGCAGCCGATGCCGAAGCGGGCGCGAAGATCTTCCGCTCCCACTGCGCCGACTGCCACGGCTTCAAAGGCGATGGCGGCAAAGGCCCCAATCTCACCACCGGCGTCTTCTTCCACGGCGACTCCGACGCCGCGCTCTTCAAGAACATCATCGACGGCATCCCCGGCACCGCTATGCCAAGCTCCTTCTTCTCCGCCGATCAGATCTGGCAAGTCGTCACCCACGTCCGCAAACTCGCCGAAACCGGCTCGCGCGAAAAGCCGCCCGGCAACCCAGCCAACGGCAAAGCCGTCTTCGCCAAGAACGGCTGCGCGGGTTGTCATCTCGTGCAAGGGCAGGGAGGCATCAACGGCCCCGAGCTAAGCTTCATCGGCTCGCAGCGGCCGACAAGGTTCCTGCAAGAGTCGATCGAATTCCCGAACGCGAACGTCGAGAAGGAATACTGGTCCGCCGAAGCCGTCGACAACGCGGGCGTTTCGCACAAGGGCTTCCTCCTCAACGAAGACACCTACTTCGTGCAGATGCTCACGCAAGGCAAGGGCCTCGAAACGCTCGACAAGAAAAACCTTCGCAAGCTCGACATGAAGAAGACGTCGATTATGCCTGCCTACAAAGACAAGATCCCACCCACCGACATGACCGATCTCATCGCCTATCTCTGGTCGCTACAGCGCCAACGGAGCGCCCAATGAAACGCATCATCCTCGCACTCACCGCGCTCGCCGCATTCGGACAGGTCACCTATGAACGCCTGCTCAAAGCCTCGCAAGAGCCGAAAAACTGGATGACGTATTCGGGCGCCTACAACGGCTGGCGGCACTCGGCGCTGACGCAGATCAATCGCGAAAACGTCGACAAACTCAAGGTCGCCTGGGTCTATCAGATGCCGGTCACCGAGCGCATCGAAGCCACGCCGCTCGTCGTCGACGGCATCATGTACGTCAGCGAACCGCCGTCGAACGTCGTCGCGCTCGACGCCGCCACCGGCCGGCCCTACTGGCGTTATCGCCGCAGCTTGCCCGAGCGCATCAACACCTGTTGCGGCAAGGTGAACCGGGGCGTCGCCGTCGCGGGCGATCGCGTTTTCGTCGGCACCGTCGACGCGCACCTCGTGGCGCTCAACGCCAAGACCGGCGCGGTGTTGTGGGACATCAAGGTCGCCGACAGCAAGACCGGGCACAGTCTCACCGGCGCCCCGCTGATCGTCAAGGACATGGTCATCAGCGGCATCGCCGGCGGCGAGTACGGCGTACGCGGCTTCCTCGACGCCTACGATCAAAAGACCGGCCAGCGCAAATGGCGCTTCTGGACCATTCCCGAGCCAGGCCAGCCCGGTTCCGAGACGTGGTCCGGCGACGCCTGGAAAACCGGCGGCGCGCCCACCTGGGTCACCGGTGCATTCGACCCCGAACAGAACCTTATCATCTGGGGCACCGGCAATCCGTCGCCCGATTGGAACGGCGATGTGCGCCCCGGCGACAACTTGTATTCCGATTCGGTGATCGCGCTCGACGCCGACACGGGCAAGCTGAAGTGGCACTATCAATTCGTCCCGCACGACACGCACGATTGGGACGCTGTGCAAGTGCCCGTGCTCGTCGACGCCGAGTGGCAAGGGCGCCCGCGCAAGCTCGTCTATTGGGCGCACCGCAACGGGTTCTTCTATGTGCTCGACCGAACGAACGGACAGTTCCTCCTCGGCAAGCCATTCGCCACGCAGACGTGGGCCGAAGGCATCGGCGCCAACGGGCGACCGATTCGTAAACCGAACATCGATCCGTCGCCCGAAGGCACCTACGTGTGGCCCGGCGTGCAGGGCGCGACGAACTGGTATTCGCCGTCGTTTAATCCAAAGACGAATCTCTTCTACCTCACTGCGTGGGAGAACAAGGGCCTCTATCGCAAAGGCGCGGCCGACTACATCCCCGGCAATCACTTCATCGGCAGCGTTCCCGAGATCGACCTGCCCAACGAGCCCGGCCATGGGGCGATTCGCGCCATCAACCCCAAGAACGGCGAGCGCGTGTGGGAGTACAAACTGCACACCAAGCCGTGGTCCGGCGTGTTGACGACCGCGGGCCAGTTGCTGTTCGGTTCGACCGGCGGATGGATCGATCGCGAGAAGACGCAGATGGAGGCGTACTTCTTCGCGCTCGACGCCGAGAAT
>VFZQ01000865.1 GCA_016871135.1 Acidobacteriota bacterium
ATGTTCGCCAGCGCATGTCGCTCGCCTACGTCTACGATCTTCCCTTCGCCAAGAATCGCTGGTACGGCGGCTGGCAGACCAACGGTGTGTGGACATTCCAAACGGGCCGCCCCTTCACCGTGTCGTTGCTGAGCGACCTCGACCGCTCCAACACCGGACGCACCAGCTACGGCTTCGGCGCGAACGACCGCCCGCTACGCCTCCGCGACGGCGCGCTCGATTCGCGCTCCGTCGATCGCTGGTTCGACACCGGCGCCTTCGCGCTTCAGCCCTTCGGCACGTTTGGTAATTCCGGCCGCAATATCCTCGACGGCCCCGGCCTCGCCGTAGTCAACCTTTCGCTAGTGAAGAATACGCGCGTCAGCGAGTCGATGTCGCTGCAACTGCGCATGGAAGCCTTCAACGCGTTCAACCGCGCCAACTTCGACCTGCCCGATTCCGTCTTCGGTTCCGGCACCTTCGGCCGCATCAATTCGGCCGGCGCGCCGCGCCACATGCAGTTGGGTATGAAACTTCTGTTCTGATGGACACGTCCCAATTGTGTTGAAATAGAGGCGCTGGTCAGGATTCTCATGCGTAAACGTAAACTGATTGCTCTGGCGCTGGGCGCCGCTTTCGTCGCGAGTTTCGCCGTCACTTGGGCGTGGCAAGGACCCCTTCCGAAGAACACCGAAACCGTCGCGCGTCCCCGGAAAAAGGGTGCTCCGGAAACACCGGAAGAAAAGCAAGGCGAAAAGGTCGAATCGAAGTTCAAGAAGAAAGCGGGCGAGGAGATTCCCGCTGGCGTGCCTACGTTTAAGAGCGATGTCACCACCGTGACCGTCGATGTCGCCGTGCTCGACAAGAACGGCCGCTTCATTCCCAACATTCCTCGCGGCAACTTCCGTCTGCTCGAAGATGGCGTGCCGCAGCAGACGGCCGGCTTCAACATGGGAGAAGCGCCGATGACCGTCTGCCTTGTCATCGAGTTTTCAAATCTCTATCAACAGTATTGGTCCAGCGGCTGGTATGAAACGCTGCAGGCGTCCTACGGTTTCCTAGAAACGTTGAAGCCGGAAGACTACGTAGCCGTCGTCGCCTACGACCTTCGTCCCGAAATTTTGTCCGACTTCTCTACCGACAAAAGAAAAGCACTGGAAGGCATGCAGCGGCTCCGCATCGCCGCCTACTCGGAGTCGAATCTGTACGACGCCCTCACCGATACCGCTGACCGCATGTCCGAAATTGAAGGCCGCAAAGCCATCGTGCTCATCGCCAGCGGCGTCGACACCTTCAGTAAATTGACCTTCGATCAGACTCGCAAAAAAATTCAACAGGCCGGCGTGCCGATCTACTCGATCGGAATCATGCAGGCGTTGCGCGAATGGATGGATGCGCGCGGCTTCATGGGCGGCATTCAACGTCTTGACTTCCTGCAAGCCGACAATCAAATGCGCGTCTTCGCGCGCGAGTCCGGCGGCCAATCGTTCTTCCCGCGTTTCTTCGGCGAATTCCCCAACATCTTCCGAGGCATCCACCAGGCGCTTCGGAACCAGTACTCACTGACCTACCAACCCTCGAACACAGCGAAGGATGGGAAGTACCGGAAGATCACCGTGCAGCTTGTCAATCCCGCGACCAACGAACCTCTTCGCATTGTCGACGAGAAGGGCAAGCCGATGAAGTACACAGTTGTGGCCAAGCAAGGCTACAACGCACCGAAGGAAGTAGAGTAACGAAAAAGTCAAGCACTAAATCTCACGGCGAATGAAGCCGTTAGAAATGTGTTGACACGTCTGTGATGGAACTGATACCTTCGTTGAGTTCCTTTGACCCTTTTGCAATGACAACGTCCCCTGAAAGAACGAATGCGGCGCCCACTCGGTTGCTGCTTGTTGATGACCATCCCGGCGGACTCGCGGCCCGGACTTCAGTACTAGCCGAGTTGGGTTTCGCGATCACAACGGCAGTCTCCGCGGAATCGGCGCTCGAGAAATTCAAGGCCGAACCATTCCCTCTTGTCGTCACTGACTATAAACTCCCAGGCATGACTGGCGTCGACCTCATCGCCTCCATCCGTCTGATGAACTTGGATACGCGTATCGTCCTCATCTCCGGTTTTGTGGATGCGCTCGGCCTTACCGAAGAGACCACGCAGGCAGACGTCGTCCTGGCCAAGAGCTCAAACGAAGTGAACGTGTTGATCCGCGCCGTGCAGCGCTTGACGCGCCGCGCCGCGGCAAAGAAACCGGCCAGCGCGGCCAAACGCGCTGCCTCGCGACGGACGTCAACGGGAGGCTAATCATGCGCGCGGCGATCTGCGGTCTCCTGTTCGCGGTCTCAGCTTTCGCCCAAACCGCCGCGGAAAAAGCGGTCGTCGATCGTTGGATGAAGACGCTCACTCCGCGGCAACGCATCGCGCAGTTGATTGTCGTGCGCACGCACGGCTCGACC
>VFZQ01000866.1 GCA_016871135.1 Acidobacteriota bacterium
TGGAGCGCTTGACGGTTTTGGGGTGTGGGAGGTCCAGAGGGCGCGTTGGTTTTGGGTGTCGTAACAGACCGTGAAGTCTTGGCGGTGGGCTAGGGTGGCGGGGCAGTGGGTGAGGGCGAGGAGGATGATTTCGAACACACTCTTTGTATCGTCTGTTTCAAACAGAACATTAGTAGGAATGGGTTAGGAATATTCTGGGGGGGGGCGGCGGCGGGACAAGCTGTTCGGAGTGATGGCCTGAACCGAGCTGCCATGATAGACTCTCGGGCAACTATGAGTCCACGCTTTTCTCTCCTCTGTTTGTGCGCCGTTGCGATTGTCTCCGCACAGAGCACAGCGACTCTATTTGGCACTGTTCACGACTCGGCCAACGCGGTGATCCAGGGCGCGGCGGTTACGGCGACCCATGTTGAGACGGGCACCGTGCGCACCGCCGCCGCGGACGCAAAAGGCGATTTCGTTTTCGTTCAGCTTCCTGTCGGCACGTTCGCCGTGAAAGCCTCAGCGCCCGGTTTCAAGGAGTCTATTCAGACCGGCTTGTTGTTGCAAGTGAGCGAGAACCGGCGCGTGGATTTCGCGCTGCAGGTCGGGCAAGTCAACGAGCGGATCGAAGTGGAGGCGCAGGCGGTGCAGGTCGAGACGCGCACCGGTACGATCGGCGAAGTGATCGATTCGAAACGCATCGCGGAGTTGCCGTTGAACGGACGCAATCCGGTATCGCTGCAACTGCTGGTGCCTGGCGTTGGGCGGCGCGGCGGGCGCGATCAACAGCAGAATGAAACCGTTTCGGTGAATGGGTCGGCTTTCCGCGGCAACAACTACGCGCTCGACGGCGGCGACAATCACGATCCCTTTTTCAATACGCCCGCGCCGTTCCCGAATCCCGACGCGCTGCAGGAGTTCTCTATCGAGACCAACGGCTATGGCGCCGATAAAGGCCGCAACGCCGGCGTGTTTGTGAGCGCCGTGACCAAGTCCGGAACCAACGCCTTTCACGGCAGCGCGTTTGAGTATCTGCGCAACGAGAAATTGAACGCGCGCGATTTCTTCGCGGTCGGCGTGCCTCCGTTCAAGCGCAATCAGTACGGCGGAACGGTTGGGGGACGGATCATCCGCGACCGCACGTTTTTCTTTGCCTCCTATCAGGCCACGCGCGAGCGCAGCGCGCCGGGCACGACGAGCGCAATCGTCCCAACGGCGGCGATGCGGCGAGGCGATTTTTCGGCGCTGGGCCGCGCGGTTCGCGACCCCAACGGAGGCAATTTCCCGAACGGCGTAGTTCCCGCCAGCCGCGTCTATCAACCGGCGATCAAGTTTCTGGACACCTTCGTTCCGCTGCCCAATCGCGAGGACGGTCAGTTGAGTTTCGCGAGCGCGCAGTCGATCGACGACGATCAGATCGTCGGCAAGGTGGATCATCAACTCAACGCGGCGCACCGGTTGAGCTTTCGTCTGTTGTGGAATGACAACGCGACCAAGCAGGCTGTCGGCACGATTCCGAACCTGCTGGCAAATATCCCGCACAAGAACTGGAACGGAACAGCGAGCGATACGTGGATCATGAGCCCGCGAGCTGTGAACTCGCTGACGGTGACGATTCAAAACATCGAGCGCGATCAGGCGGCGATCACGCCGGGAAACATCGGCTGGCGCGACTTCGGCGCGGGCATCGTGCGCGCGCATCGGGAAGATACCGTGGCCGCGACCGATACGAACGTGATTGGCTACTGGTATGCGTTCACGCGGCATCCGCTTTATCAACAGCGCTATTTCTACCACGTCAAGAACGACACCTCGGTCACGCTGAACGCGCATCTGGTTAAGTTCGGTTTCGAATGGCGTTACGACGAGGTCGACCGCCGCGAGCGCTTCCAGGGTGATCCGGCGATTGCGTTTCGCGGCCAAATCACGGGCGACTCGATGGCCGATTTCATGATCGGCCGGCCCGACTCGATCAATCAAAACTCGGGCGGCGAGAGCTACCCGGTTGGAAAAGAATTAAGCGCGTTCGTGCAAGACGATTGGAAAGTGAACCGCCGTTTGACGGTCAATTTGGGTCTGCGTTGGGATCCGTTCCTGCCTCCTCCCGATAAGCGCGGAACAGGCGCGATGTTTATTCCCGGCGCGCAGTCGCAGTATTTTCCTCGCGCGCCACAGGGTCTCGTTTATTGGGGCCAGGACTCCGTGGTGCCTAAGAAATACGGCTTTGGCAACATCTGGAACAATTGGTCGCCGCGCGTCGGGTTCGCGCTCGACCCAACCGGCAGCGGGCGCTCCAGCGTGCGCGGCGGTTACGGAATTTTCTACGGCGCTCGGTCACTGCAAAACATCGGCGGCGGCGGGCCGGGGTTTGTGCTGACGACCAACATGAATCCGGTGCCGGGCGGCATGGCAAATCCGTATCAATCGATCGGCGGCAATCCGTATCCGTT
>VFZQ01000867.1 GCA_016871135.1 Acidobacteriota bacterium
AGGGAAGTCGAAGGCGGCACTATATGGCGACTACATTCTTGAGACCGATTACTGTGTTGGCCAGGTGCTGGCGGCGCTGGACCGGCACAATCTCGCCAAGAACACCATCGTGATTTTCTCGAGCGATAACGGCGCCGTAGTGCCGTCGTATAGCGGACGCCGTGAGACGGCGACGTTTAACCTGATCCTCGAAAACGACGATGGCGGCGCGGTGAAGAATCACTACTCGGTCGCGCAGGCCGAGGCGGAGGACGCCGGGCACAAGCCGGTTGGACCGTTGCGCGGCCGCAAGCACAGCGTTTACGAAGGCGGGTTCCGCGTACCGTTCCTGGTGCGGTGGCCGGGTCAGGTGAAGCCGAATTCGTCGTCGAACGAAGTCGTTCAGCTTGCCGATATGCTGGCGACGTTCGCCGGCATCATGAACGAAAAGATACCGCCGGGCAATGGCGAGGACAGCTACGACATCCGGCCCGCGTTGTTTAAGGACAAGCTCGCGAAGCCGATTCGCGAGGCGACGGTGGTGCACAACGCCGACGGGGTCTTCGCGATTCGGCAGGGTCAGTGGAAGATGATCGAGAAATTAACCGATCGGGCGGGTCTTGCGCGAGCGTGGGGCAAAGAGGGCGCGGAAACGCATTTGTACGATCTGGTGGCCGATCCTTACGAGAAGACGGATTTGGCATCGAAACGGCCCGAAGTCGTGGAGCGGCTGGCGAAGCTGCTGAACACGTATCGGGACCGCGGGTGGTCGGCTCGCGCTATCCTCTGATGAGACTAATGCTTCGACGTACTTTCTTACAGACGGCGGCGCTTGCCGCGCAACCTTCGCGGCCGCGTCCGAATGTCGTGGTGATCTACGCCGACGACATGAGTTACAGCACAATTCGATCACTAAACAACCGCGAGATCCGGACGCCGAACCTCGACAAGTTGGTCGCGCGCGGGACGGCGTTTACGCACGCGTTTATCATGGGCGGGCTGCAACCCGCGGTCTGCGTGCCGTCGCGCGCGATGTTGATGTCTGGGCAGAATCTCTTTCATGCGACGGCGAACGTCGTTAAACAACCGGCCTACGGTCCCGCGAAAGAGTTCGATATGTGGCCTGAGTTGCTTGGCAAGAACGGGTATCAAACCGTCGGCATCGGCAAGTGGCACAACGGCCCCGCGCTGTATCACCGCGCGTTTCAGAAGGGCGGGCCGATTTTGTTCGGCGGCATGGCGGATCACTACAATACGCCGCTGCACGAATTCAATCCGGCGGCTGAGTATCCCAAGACCTCGGTCAAACCGCAGGACAGACACTCGTCGGAGATCTTCGCCGACGCCGCCATCGACGCGATTCGCAAACGCGATAAATCGAAGCCGCTCTGCCTGTACACGGCGTTCACGGCGCCGCATGATCCACGCCAGCCACCGAAGGAGTACAAGGCGATGTACCCGGAGGACAAGATCGAACTGCCGGCGAACTATCTGCCGCAGCATCCGTTCGACAACGGTGAAATTAAGGTCCGCGACGAAGCGCTGCTGCCGTGGCCGCGCACCGAGGCGGCGATCCGCAAGGAACGGAGCGACTACTACGCGATCATCACGCACATGGATGCGCAGCTTGGCCGCATCTTCGAAACGCTCGACAAGGAGGGCCTGACGCGCAACACGATTGTCGTATTCGCGGGCGACAATGGGCTGGCCGTCGGGCAACACGGACTGCTCGGCAAACAGAACATGTACGACCACAGCGTACGTGTGCCGCTCATCATGGCAGGTCCAGGCATTCCCGCCAAGCAGCGGACCGACACGATGGTCTACCTGTTCGACATTTTCCCGACGTTGTTCGAATTGCTCGGGCTGCCGAAGCCGGCGACGGTTGATGGCAAAAGCCTTGTGCCGGTGCTCAAGAATCCGAAGGCGAAGATGCGCGACGTACATGTTTACGCCTACCGGCACGTTATGCGCGCGCTGCGAACGACGCGATGGAAGTACATTCGATACAACGCGAGCGGCGTGCAGAATCAGCAGCTTTTCGACATTGCGGCGGATCCGCTGGAGATGAAGGATCTGTCGAAAGAGCCGGCGCATAAGGAGACGGTCACGCAGCTCGACCTACTAATGCGGATGATGCTGAAGCAGGAGGGGGATCCGCTGGATTTGACGAAGGCGGATTGGGGTTGGAAGGAGCCGAGCCGCGGCTAGTTCTCTCCAAAGTAAAATAGACTCACTAGCGTGACCGAGGCGGAACTTCTATTCACGAGCTTTATCGGGAAAGGCCGGCCACCGGAGGCCCTCGTTCGTCGCTACGATGAAGCGCTCCGGGCGCTGGAAATTCCGGAGCATGCCCCGACGTCTGCGCTCGTGGCGTCGCAGGTTCGACTCACGAGCGCCGAGTTTGTGCTTCGTCTACGACACCCGCGCAACGGCCTAACGCGGCGCG
>VFZQ01000868.1 GCA_016871135.1 Acidobacteriota bacterium
GCGGATGCCCGTGGCCGCCGTGCGCGGGCCGCGAAACAACCACAGTGGAGATAGCATGCTTGAAAATCAGCTGCTCCTGGTTGTTCGATTCCAAAATCACCGAATACTTGTCGAAGCTCTTAATCCGCCCGGATAGCTTCACACCGCTCATCAAGTAGATGGTAAGGAAAATCTTGTCCTTGCGCGCATTGTTCAGGAACGCTTCTTGGATGTTTTGCGCTAGTTTTTCCATGTTACTTCCTCACGGCCCGAAGGCACAGGAATCCCTTCTCTCGATCGGAAGGGTATCCCTAAATTATATCACTTCGGCCCTACTACGACGCCGCCAAAGAAACCATCGCGATTCCGGCGATCAGTAAAATCAGCATTATGGGTACAAGCGTCTTGGCACGGCCGGTCGCCCCGTCGTACTCTTTCCAGACGAAGATCCCACACAACGCCGCCACAATCGGCGCTCCGCAATTCAACGCGGTTGTCAGCATCGGCCCAACGCTTGCGCTCTTGGCTACCGCCGCCGCGGCTAGCGTACCGGCGGCGCCGATCGCCCAGAGTGCTCCGCCGATCAATCCAAGGAAGTGGTTTTTCTTGCCCGCGGCAAAGTACTGCGAAAACTTCACCGGTTCGCCTTGTACTGGCAAATTCATGAAGTACAGGTTGTACAAAAACGTCGTTAGGAGAATGCCAATCGTCATGAAGAGCAGCGCGGTGTAGGTACCCAGGCCGATATCGCCGGCCCGGCTAAAGTCCAAAAGGGGCGCGAATAATCCCAGCACAACGCCTCCCGCCGCGCTGATTGAGATACCCTTGATCCCGCCTCCGAGTTGATTCTTGACCTTCGGCTTGGTCACCAAGGCGTGGTTGTGATGCGCGATAGCCGTTGCCACGATGCCAGCGAGCAGCAAGCCGATGCCTCCGAATAGCAGCGCCGCGCTCCCTTCCGCCTTCGCGATATATTTCCAAACCAGGCCGATGATGATTGATAGTCCGAGCGAGATGGGCATCGCCGACGCCATGCCGGAGGTTGAGACCCCAGCCAGCAAAAGCATGTTGCCGAGATTAAAAACCCCGCCTGCCAGAACCGCCACCGCCATATTCCGCTTGCCGGCAATGGAGAGGTTATCCTCGAAGGTCAGGTCGTTCCCCATCATTCCCAGCGAGACGGCCATCAGCATCGCGGCGAAGAGCGCCCCGAGTGAAAAGTCGTAATAGAAAAGCTCAAACCTGTGCTTCCCGCCGGCCTTCTGCATGTTGACCCACGATCCTAGGCAGATCATGGAGATCACTAACGCGAAGAGCGTCCACCCGTACGTTGTCGGTATGAGCATAAACCTCTGGAGTTTACCGCGTTAGCGGCCCCTGTAACAACTGCCTTAAGTACCAAGCAGCGACAGGATCTTTTCCCGGTACGTCCGGCTCAGCGTCAGTTCCGTGCCGTCCTTCAAAAGGACAACGTACTCGCCGTGAAACCACGGCCGAAGTTCCTTGATGCGTTCCGCGTTGACGATCGTCGAGCGATGTATCCGCAAGAACTTGCGCGAGTCGAGCCGGCCTTCCAGCGAGTTCATCGTCTCCCGGATCAGGTGTGTGTCCACGCCAACGTGCAGGTTTACGTAGTTGTCGGCCGCCTCGATCCAGTCGATGTCCTCTTGCCGCACGAAGAACACACGGCCCGGCGTCTTGATCGCAAAGCGCGCCGGTTCCTGATTTCGCTGCCTGATTTCATTCAACAGATTCAGGAGCTTTTCGTTGTTCGATCCCTGCGACGAGAACTGTTTCCGCGCCCGTTCGAGCGCCTTCTCGAACCGCGTCTGGTCGAATGGCTTTAGCAGATAGTCGAAGGCATGGTATTCGAAGGCCCGCAGCGCGTACTCGTCGTAAGCGGTGACAAAGATGACGACAGGCATCCGCGCGGGATCGAGCGCTTCCAGCAGCGCGAATCCATCGAGACCAGGCATTTGAACGTCGAGGAAGAGCAGGTCGGCGCCGGTATCTTCCAGATACTCGAGTCCGTGCTGGGAATTCTCGAACTCCGCCATCACTTCGAAGTCCGTCGTGTTCGAGAGCATGCGGCGGATGCGCTGGCGAGCCAGGCGTTCGTCGTCGATTATCACCGTACGGATAGTCTGAGTCTGCATGAGTGTCATTGATCAGTCTCCAGCCGCGGACGCGGGTTGCGGCGTTTCCAGTTCCGGCTGGGAGAGAGCCGGTGAGTTCGTTAGACGCGTCGGCACGCGGAGTGTCACTTCAAAACCGCCTTGCGGCGCGCGGCGAAGTTCGATCAGATGATCTCTGCCGTACACCCGCATCAGCCGGCTCCGGGTGTTGTTCAGCCCAACGCCCTCGCGCACGGGTTCGCCGAGAGGAACCTCCTCCCGCTGGGGCCCAGGACCGTTGTCGTAGATCTGAATCGCCAACTTTTCACCT
>VFZQ01000869.1 GCA_016871135.1 Acidobacteriota bacterium
CGCCGACAGCCACTGGGCGTACTTATTCGCGGCGTGCTGCGTCATCGAGATCGCGGGAAACCCGGTGATGCCCATACCGAAGCTCATCTCGACATACGGCTTGGTTGGCCGCGAGATCGCATCGACGTTCGAGTCGGCGCCCAGCGTTTCGTTCGCGAGGTTCTGAAACATGAATAGCCGGTACTCGTCCCACGTGACTTCGAACTTACCCATCCAGAAGGGCTCGACCTTAAGCTTGCGCTGCGGGCCTTCATCCGGCGTGCGGCCCTTCACTCCCTCGGGCGTCCCCATCGTGAATTCGCCACCCGGAACCGGAACCATCTCGTAGGAGATCACCGAATTCGGAATCGTATGTTTGTACGCGTTGAAGGCACCGGGCGCCGGCGAAATCTTCGCGGCGATGCGGCCGGCAAGCGCCTGATCGTCTTTCGGCTTCGCCGCCGCCTTACCGATCTCGACGCCTTCAGGCCACTTCGCGCCTTCGCTCAGCCATTGCTTAACGGCGGCGCGCTCGGCTTCGGAGACCCGCGGCCCGCCCGGCGGCATCGCCAGCGGTTTCCCCGGCGCGCGATCCATCGTCAACAGCATCGGACTCTTCATCGGTTCGGCCGTGTTGATCGCCCTCGCGGCCAGTGCCCGCGTCGACAAGCGCAGCCCGCCCAACGCACGATCCGGTCCGTGGCATGTCGTGCAGTGTTTCTCCAGTACCGGCCGGATTTGTTTGTTGAAATCGACCTGTGCAAACAGGGCCGGCGCGAGAAGGAGCAGGATTCGCATAGTTTACAGGAACCGCGTCTTGCCCGGCTGCGCCAGCGGCGGCACGTCGAGCTTGCCGTTCCAGTCGAGCTTCTCCGGAACGAGCCGCTCCTGCGAATTCAACGCCTGTTCCCATGTGATCTGCTGGCCGGTGTAAGCCGCCATGCGGCCCATGATGCCGAGCATCGTCGATGAACACATGCGGTCGCCGTCGTTCAGCACTTCGCCTTTGCGAATCGCCTGGAACAGGATGTCATGCTCGCGCTGGTACATGTCGTACTTCTGGCCGCTGTAGGTCCACTCGTTCGCGCCGACGATGCGCGGGTTCGGGCCGCGGCCGATAATCGCTTGTCCTTTGGTGCCGAGGATGTAATCGGAGTTCTCGTTGTAGCAGCCTTCGATCTGGCGGTTGGCCACCATCGCCCGAACGCCGTTCGGGTAGAGGTAGTTGACTTCGAAGTGATCGTAGATATTGCCGTCGTGTGCCGGAATCTGGCGTCCGCCAACGGCCACACACGAGACCGGCGGTTGATCCTTCATCGCCCAGGCCACTTTGTCGACGCTGTGAATGGCCTGTTCGACGAGCGAGTCGCCGCACGTCCAGGTGAAGTTGTACCAGTTGCGGATCTGCCACTCCACGTCGCTCATGCCGGCCGGGCGGTCGGACGCCGGCGGCATCGGCTTCACGGGGTTGGTGTAGTAGGTGGCGTAATAGGTGACGATCTCGCCGATATCGCCCTTGGCCACGCGATCGAAAACCTCGACGATGTAGTTCGAATAGCGCCAGCAGAAACCCGCGACGAGGTTGAGCTTCTTCTCCTTGGCCATGCGGACGGTTTCCATCACGTGCCGCACGCCGGGCGCATCGACCGCCATCGGCTTTTCGCAGAAGACGTGTTTGCCCTTCTCGATCGCGTAGCGCAACTGCTCCGGCCGGAAGCCAGGGGGCGTCGCCAGCAACACGACATCGATGTCGGAATCGATGAGCTTCTTGTAGGCATCGAGACCGACGTACATGTTGGCCTTCTCAACCTTGACCTTGTCTTTGTGGATGCGCTCCAGGCGCGCGACGGAGTCGTCGATGCGTTCCTGGAAGACATCGGCCATCGCCGTAAGGTTCGAAAAATCGTCGGCCTTCAGCGCCTGCGCCGCCGCGCCGCTGCCTCGCCCGCCGCATCCGACCAGACCGACCTTGATTGCCTTAGTCGCCTGCAGGGCGGACAACACCGCCGGTGCACCCAGCGCCAGCGCTCCCGATTTCAAAATGTCCCGACGAGGGGCTTCGTTGCTCATGCTTCATATCGTATCGTGAGTTGACGCTGGCGTATAGGGGGAGTTTTGGGCCTCGTTTGGTAAGTTGTTACTGTCACTACCTAAATTGCTATCTATGTGATTGTAAGATGCTTAAGTGCTCACCGACCGTCATCACGCTGGCAATTTAGGACCATGAGTACACAACTTGCTAACTGAATGAAAAAATTAAAGTCAACTCCTCTGTTGCAAATCACGACCACAACCACTAGAATTGCTATGTGGCTTATTTCAGGAGAGTTAATGAAACTTACGTGCGAAATCTCGCCGCCACGTTCCCGGCCGTTGTCATCACCGGCGCCCGTCAGTCCGGCAAGACGACTCTCCTGCGTGAGGCCTTCCCCAACCACA
>VFZQ01000870.1 GCA_016871135.1 Acidobacteriota bacterium
GAAGGCGTATGAACTGAGCCGTGAGGCGGCGAGGTTGGCGCGTGTCGCATGCGATGAGTTTTCGACGGCTGCGAAGCCGCGGTTTGTGGCCGCGTCGGTCGGGCCGACGACGAAGATGATCGCGCTGACCGGCGGTATCACCTTTCCGGAGCTGGTCGACTCCTATTACGAACAGTTTCGCGGCGTGATGGACGGTGGCGCGGATATCATTTTGATCGAGACCTGTCCCGACACGTTGAACGTCAAGGCGGCCCTGCGAGCGTCCGAACGGCTGTCGAGAGAGCTTGGCTTCCGGGTTCCGACGATGGTCTCGGGCACGATCGAGAACATGGGCACGATGCTCGCGGGGCAGACGGCCGAGACGCTGTACAGTGCGGTCGCTCATGCGGATCTGCTGTCGGTCGGACTGAACTGCGCGACCGGTCCGGAGTTCATGACCGACCACATCCGCTCGCTGCACGAGATCGCCGAGACGTGTATTTCCTGCTATCCGAACGCGGGCTTGCCGAATGAGGAAGGGAAGTATCTCGAGACGCCCGAGACGCTGGCCTCACAGCTCGAGCGCTTCGTTGACAACGGCTGGTTGAACATCATCGGCGGTTGCTGCGGGACGACGCCCGACCATATCGCCGCGATCGGCAAGATGATCGACGGGAAGAAGCCGCGCGCGTCGAGGAAGTCGGCGCATCGCTCGTTCTACTCGGGCGTGGATTTGGTCGAGGCCGAGGAGTCGAATCGCCCGTTGATCGTCGGCGAGCGTACCAACGTGATTGGTTCGCGGCTGTTCAAGAACATGGTCGCCGAGGAGAAGTGGGAAGAGGCCACCGACATCGCGCGGCGGCAGGTGAAGAATGGAGCGCATATCGTCGATGTCTGCTTGCAGTCGTCCGATCGCGATGAGATGCAGGACATCGATCCCTTCTATTCAAAGCTGATCAGAAAAGTTACGGCTCCGATCATGATCGATACAACCGATCCGAAGGCGGTCGAACTGGCGTTGACGTATTGCCAGGGCAAGTCGATCATCAATTCCGTCAATCTTGAGGACGGCGAAGAGAAATTCGAGAAGATGTGCCCGGTGGCGAAGTCGTACGGCGCGGCTTTGGTTGTTGGCACAATCGACGAAGACCCCGTGCAGGCGCAGGCTTTTACGCGCGAGCGCAAACTCGAAGTCGCCAAGCGGTCCGTCGATTTGCTGACGAACAAGTATGGGATCAAGCCCGAAGACATTATCATCGATCCACTGGTGTTTCCGTGTGCGACCGGCGACGAAAACTACATTGGCGGCGCTGTCGAGACGATCGAGGCGCTGCGGCTGATCAAGGCCGAGATCCCGTATGTAAAGACGGTGCTCGGCGTTTCGAATATTTCGTTTGGCCTGCCGGCGGCGGCGCGAGAAGTTGTCAACTCGGTCTTCCTTTACTACTGCACGAAAGCCGGCTTGGATCTTGCGATCGTGAATGCGGAGAAGCTGGAGCGATTCGCTTCGATTCCCGAGGAGGAGCGCCGTCTGGCCGAGCATCTGTTGTTCAACACGCCGCCGGCGGGCGATCACGCGCCCGAGGATTGGCGCGCGCAGACCAAAGAACAGAAGGCGGCGATCAACCAGCACCACATTGCCGCGATCGCCGAGCACTTCCGCAAAGCGGCGCCGAAGGTGAAGGCGAAGGCGGCGGATCTGCCGCTGGATGAACGGCTGGCGAACTACATCATCCAAGGTTCGAAGGACGGACTGGTTGAAGATTTGAATTTGAAACTGGCCGAGGGCGCGGGCCCGCTCGAGATCGTGAATGGCCCGCTAATGGCGGGGATGAACGAAGTCGGTCGTCTGTTCAACAACAATGAGTTGATTGTCGCCGAGGTGTTGCAGTCCGCCGAGGCGATGAAGGCCGGCGTGGCGCATCTGGAGCAGTTCATGGAGAAGGCCGACACGGCGGCTCGGGGCAAGATTGTGCTTGCTACGGTGAAGGGCGATGTCCACGATATCGGCAAGAATCTGGTCGAGATCATTTTGGCCAACAATGGCTATACGGTGGTGAATCTCGGTATTAAAGTGGCGTCGGACGAACTGGTGAAGGCGTATCTGACACACAAGCCGGACGCTGTCGGGTTGTCGGGGCTGTTGGTGAAAAGCACGCAACAGATGGTGACGACGGCGGGCGATTTTAAGGCGGCGGGAATTTCGGTTCCGTTACTGGTGGGCGGCGCGGCGCTAAGCGAGAAGTTCGCCAAGACGCGGATCGCACCGGAGTATGCCGCGCCGACGTTTTATTGCAAAGACGCGATGACAGGGTTGCGCGTGATGAACGAAATCAGTTCGCCGGACACGCGTGAGATGACGCTGAAGGCTGCGACGTGGAACTCCGACGTTGCGGCTCCCGCGCCGGTGGCGGAGGTTGCGGTTAATACAAGCGAG
>VFZQ01000871.1 GCA_016871135.1 Acidobacteriota bacterium
GCCCGCCGCCAGCGAAATCGGCCCGAGCGGATTATGCGGCGCGATCGACGCATAATAAGCCTCGGCCATGCCCGCGATCAGCCGCACTTCGGTGATCCCGCCGGCATGACAAAGGTCCGGCTGCAGGATCGTCGCGGCCTTCTTCTCCAACACCTCGCGGAAGCCCCATTTCGTGAACACGCGCTCACCTGTCGCGATCGGCAAATGCGTGCCGCGCGCGATCTCCGCCATGATGTCGTGATTCTGCGCCTGGCACGGTTCTTCAATGAACATCGGGTTGTACGGCTCCAGCACCTTGATCAACATCTTCGCGTGCGCCGGGCTGATAGCGCCATGAAAGTCGATGCCGATATCGACGCCGTCGCCGACAATCTTCCGCATCTCGGCAAACTTCTCCGCCGCGTACTTCACCTCCGCCGGCGACTCTACGTAGCGCACCGGACGCCGCTTCGACGGCCCCGTTTTAAACGCCGTGAACCCTTGCGCCATCGCCGCTTTCAACGACTGCTCCAGCGACCCCGCCCGCTGCACGTGCGCATACACACGAACCTTGTTGCGAGTCGGCCCGCCGAGCAACTCGTACACCGGCACGCCGAACGCTTTGCCCTTAATGTCCCACAGCGCCTGATCGATGCCGCTCAGCACCGAAGTCAGAATCGGGCCGCCGCGATAAAACGCATGCCGGTAAATCGCCTGCCAGTGATGCACGACGGCGCGCGGGTCTTTGCCAATCAAGTACGGCGCGACTTCTTTCACCGCCTCGGCGCAAGTCAGCGCGCGGCCTTCGGTCACCGGCTCGCCGAGCCCGACAATCCCGGCATCGGTGTGGATCTTCAAGAACAGCCAGCGCGGCTTGACGAGGATCGTCTCCAGCCTGGTGATCTTGATCTTGTCTTTCGGCGAGATCGGCGCGTTCTTGGCGATCTGCGCCGCGCGGGCTTCTTCGACTTGAAACAATCCAGTGCCAGCGGCAGCGGCGCCGGTAACCCAGGCGCGTCGGGAAAAGTTGCTCATACGGCTAGCCAGTATATCGCTACTTCACGCCGCGCTCGACGCAGTTCTTTCTACCTCACGCAAAATGCACCCAAAGCCCAACCACTGCCGCCAGCACGCCCGCCGTTATCGCCAAATCCGCGCGCGAGAAAGTCATCGCGCGCCACTCCATCGTCAGCCCCTCAATCCGTTCCAGCGACGCAGGCGCCGTCACCTTCGACACGGCAATCATCAGCCCCACGCACACAAAAAACACAATTGTGCTGAAGTTCAAGAAGCTGAACTCCACCACCGGATTCAGGAAGCCGAGATCCATCTTCCAGGCGTTGTGCAGAATATCGCCAATAAACCGCGCCGCGCCGATACACCCGCCCACAACCAGCGTCGTCATCGCCGCCTTCGCCGTAGCGCCGCGCCACAAGATGCCCGTCAGGAACGTCGCCGTAATCGGCGCGCCGATATACGCCTGCACGCTCTGCAAGTACTGAAACACCTGATCGTTCAAGCTGCGGATAAACGGAATCCAAATCACGCTGACGACGACAATCGCAATCGTCGACCACCGCCCGAACTGCACCAGTTGCGTCTCGCTCGCCTGCGGCCGGTACTTCTTATAAATGTCCATCGTGATCAACGTCGAGCAGCTATTAAACACCGACGACAACGACGACATCAGCGCCGCCAACAACGCCGCGATCATGAGCCCCTTCAACCCCGGCGGCATCAAGCGCATCACCAATAGCGGATACGCGTTGTCACCCGTCACTTCGGCGGGATAGAGCGCCTTCGCGATCAACCCGGGCAAGATCAAAATGAACACAGGCAGAATCTTCATCGCCGCGCAGAAGAACGCGCCCTTCCGCGCCTCCGAAACATTTTTCGCCGACAACGTTTTCTGCACGATCACCTGGTCCGTACACCAATACCAAGTGCCCAGAATCAGCGTGCCGAACAGCGTGCCCGTCCACGGGTAGACCGGATCGGACGCCGGCTTCACCATGTGGAAGAAATCCGGCGGCAGCGATCGCCGCAGCCCCTCGAAACCGCCCGCCTGATCGAGCCCGACGAACGTGATCACAATCGCCCCCAGCACCAGCAACACCGCCTGAAACACATCGGTGTAGATCACCGCCGCCAGCCCGCCCGACACCGTGTAGATGCCCGTCGCCACCACCAGCAATATCGCTGACGTCATGTAATCCCAGCCCACGATCTCGCGAATCAATATGCCACCGGCGAACAACGACACGCTGATCTTGGTGAAGATGTACGCCACGATCGAGATGTAAGTCAGATACGCGCGGCAGCCGGGCGAAAACCGCCGTTCCAAAAACTCGGGCATTGTAAACACGCCGCTCTTCAAGTAGTGAGGAATGAAAATCCACGCCAGCAGCAACAAGCAAATCGACGCCGACCACTC
>VFZQ01000872.1 GCA_016871135.1 Acidobacteriota bacterium
TTTCCATCGGTCGCGAGTCTCCTGTTCTCGTCTTGACAACAAGATCATCCGACAGACGACCGGTGGTTTCAAAATTTCAAATGTTTTTGGCTAGTTTTTCGGCCGAGTACGGACGGGCGGCGGGCGGCGTCTTCAACGTCGTCACCAAAGGCGGGACCAACGACCTGCACTTTTCGGCGTATGAGTTCCTGCGCAACGACAAGCTGAACGCCAACGACTTCTTCGCCAACCGCAGCGGCACGCGGCGCGCGCCGTTCCGCTTTAATCAGTTCGGCGGCACGATCGGCGGGCCCGTTGTGATTCCGAAACTCTACAACGGCCGGAATAAGACCTTCTTCTTCGTCAACACCGAGATCGTACGGTTCGTGCAGGGGATCATCTTCACTTCGGTGCTGCCCGATCCGCGACACCTGACCGGCGACCTGAGCAACGCGCGGCTGGCCGATGGCCGGCTCGTGAATGTCTTCGATCCTGCGACGACGGTCCCCAATCCCGCGGGCGGGTTCCTGCGTTCGCCGTTCCCAGGCAACATCATTCCCGGCGCGCGCATCGATGCGGTCGCGCGCGGCTATTCGCGGCTGTTCCCGGCGCCGATGGTTCCGAACGCGCCGCTCGGCGCGATCAACTACACGCGCGCCGACGGAAACCGCGTGCCGAAGGACTCCTACAGCTTCCGCGGCGATCACAACTTCAGCAACTCGAACCGCCTCTTCGCGCGGTACTCCTACGACGATACGCCGTTCATTCGCGCACCAGTATTTGGGCGGGAGTTGGCGAACATCGCGCCGACCGCCGGGCCGCAGATCTTCACGCGATGGAACGCCGTTGTCGAAGACACACACACGTTCTCGCCGTCGATGCTGGGCGTGTTCCGCTATTCGGCGAGCCGGTTGATCAACTTCCGCCGGCCGTATTCGGACAACTTCAACATCGAGTCGCTGGGGCTTCCGTCCTACATGCGGCAGGGAATGGTGGATCCGCTTTCGCTGCCGCCGGTGACGATCACGGGTTATTCGAATACCGGCTCGGTACCGAACATCATCGTCGGCGGGCTTGTCGGCGCGACCGATCTGATCAACTTCGGCCATACGCTGCAGACCGTGCAGGGAACGTTCACCAAGAACTTTACGGCGCACACATTGAAGTTTGGCGGCGAGTTCCGCGCGGTGCAGTTCAACAATCTGCAAGTAGGCGATCAGGCGCACAACTTCAGCTTTAGCCCCGCGTGGACGCAGGGACCGAATCCGAATACTTCGGGCGTGACGGTCGGGCTGGGACTTGCATCGTTCCTGCTCGGGATTCCGGCAGGCAACGTCAACGCCGTCCCGGCGCTGGCGCTGACAACCAAGTTCCAGGGTTTCTTCGTGCAGGACTCCTGGAAGGTGACGCCAAAACTGACAGTGAATCTGGGCATGCGCTGGGATTACGAAACGCCGCGCACGGACCGCTTCAATCAGTTGACGAATTTCGATTACTCGGCCGCGAGTCCGATTCAAACCGCGGGACTTGCGGCGCGCGGCGGACTGACCTTCGTTGGTGTCGGCGGACTGCCGCGCACGAACGCAACGCCGGATCGGAACAACTTCGCGCCGCGATTTGGGCTCGCGTATCGCTTGAATGACAAGACCGTGATCCGCACCGGCGGTGGCGTGTTCTACGGCCACAGCGGTGGTGTCGGCGGCGGCGCGGGGCCGTTTGGCACGTCGGGGTTCCTGGCGACGACTTCCATGGTGACCTCACTTGACGGGATTAACCCGATCGTGAAATGGACCGATCCTTATCCGAACGGCTTCAACCGTCCGACCGGTTCGTCGGCGGGATTGCGCACACTGCTTGGCCAAGGCATCGGGTTCTACGATCGCGGCAATGTGACGCCGTACAGCACGCAGTGGAACTTCAATATTCAACGCGAACTGTGGGGCAACGTAACACTCGAAGTGGGATACGCCGGCAGCCGGGGATTGAAGTTCCCGGAGACCCGGCAGTTCAATCAACTGGCGCCGGAACATCTCAGTCTCGGCGATGCGCTGCGGCAGCTGGTTCCGAATCCGTACGCCGGGCAGATTGCGGTTGGGGCGTTGTCGCGGCCGACCGTTGCCCGCGCGCAACTGCTGCGCCCGTTCCCGCATTTTGACGGCGTGTCGAGCCAGGGCGCGGGCTGGGCATCGTCGAGCTTCCACGCGCTGGAGATGAAGGCCGAGAAGCGGTATGCGAGCGGTGTCAGCATTCTCGTGTCCTATACGTGGTCGAAGCTGATGGACTTCGGGATCGGACCGTTCGCCGGCGAAGCGCTGGGAGCGGGCGGGTTTCAGAACTGGGCGAATCTGGCGGCCGACAAGAGCCCGTCGACGCTCGATCAGACGAACCGGTTCATCATGAATGCGGTCTACGAGATTCCACTGTTCAAGAACG
>VFZQ01000873.1 GCA_016871135.1 Acidobacteriota bacterium
CAACTTCCCGTTTAACCGGATCGACTCGATCAGCGCCCGGGTGATGCCGCTCGACCCCGGATCGCGATAGTGCCCGCCATAGGCCTGCGGTGCGCTCAAGTAGTCGACATCGCGCGACGCGAGGACTTCATGCAGACAGAGATGCCCGCCCGTCGCCGAACGGTCGAACATCGAAAAAAAGTAGCCGTAGAAGGTGCCCGCCAATATCGGCCGCGGCCAGTTCTTCTTCACCACGCCGCAAAGATCGATGATCCGCGAAGCGACCAACTCCTGCTGGCAGCGATAGTAGTCGATGACATCGGCGCGTTTCACTGGATCGCGAAAAATTCCATCATCCAGAGCCCGCCGCGCTTCGACCGGCGGCACCGGAACGGAATCCTTCCCCTTCGACGCCCGCCACGCCGCGAAGTGCTTCTGCATCGGCGCGCTCGTGTCCGGCTCATTGCGCATGAAGCCCCAATAGTGCCACTCGCCGTACACGCCGCAGGCGACATGGACCCCAGCAAGCAGCGCGCCTTCCGGCGTTTTCGCCAGCCCTCTCAATAGCGCCGCGGTCTTTTCGCGCGCATCGCGCATCCAAACTTCCGACGCTAACGAGCTGCGCGGCAACCGCCTCAGATCGTCCTGAATATAGCGTACGGGAACCGTGCGTTCCTGCTTTTCGAAATCGCCGTTTGCGTAGCGAGTGAGTTCGTCCGGGTGCTTGTCCTTCCACCAATTCGGAGCGTTCAGGTGCCAGCGCAAGACGGCCGCGCCCTCGGGGCAGACATCCAAGATTCCCCGCAACTGCTTCTGTGCCGGTTCGATCGAGAAACGGTCCGGCGCTGTCCAGCAGTCCTCGAGAAAGAGATCGAGTTGAAACAGTTTGAACCCGGCGCCGATGAACTGTTTGATCGCCATCCGCGGGCCTTCGTCGTAGCTCCACCGCCCGCCGGGGCAATCGGTCAGCGCATAGAAGCCGGCATACACCCGCTCGCCGCGAATGAACAGCGAGGGCTTCCCTCCCGCTGTGCGGACTTCGGCTGTCACAGGCTTACGCACCGCGGCCGATAAACCCAGCGATGCCGCCGACAAAAATGTACGCCGATCCATCTACACAGTTTCAGCGCCCACTACCCGCTAAGGCAAGGTCCAGGCCTTGAACCGGGACCGGTTTGGAGGTCACTGTGCGCCGCGCCTCGGCGCGGACTTCGTCAGTTATTGCTGCACGAACCAGGTACGCCACACATGCCGCAACCGCCCGAGGGCATTGGCGCGCACGGCTGCTGGCCGGCCGATGGGCCGCCCATTTTTGCGGCGAATGTCGAGTACTGTTGTTCTAACTCGGCTCCGCCGCACGTGGGGCACGCCACGGCGGCGCCGCCTCGGACGAGCTTTTCAAACTTGTTGCCGCAACCTTCGCAGCGGTATTCGTAAAGAGGCATGGCGATTAATCGAGCAACGTCATCACCAGTTTATCAATCCCCGCGCGGGCTTCGGCTGACGGTGTGTTGTAGTTGTTGAGCACCACGGTGAAGGCCAGTATTCCGAGCTTCGGATGATCGAGGTATCCTCCAAGCGCGCTCACATGCGACAGCGTTCCGGTTTTGGCTCGCACGCGTTTGACGGCGCCGTTGAAGCGGCGGCTCAGCGTACCGTCTTCGCCGCCGCTTGGCAGTGATGCCATCCACGCATCGCGGGCGGGCGAGTTGGCCATGAAGACAAGCAACTTTGTCGTCGCTTCGGGCGTGAGAAGCGTGAGGCGTGACAGGCCGGAACCGTCTTCGAAGTTGACGTCATCCTTGCCGAGCTTGATTTCCTTGGTCAGGAATTCGCGAAGTTGTTCGATGGCGTCCGCGCTGTTGATCGCGGTGCGGTCTTTGCGCGCGGCTTCGCGCAGCAGCATCTCGGCGTGCAGATTCTGGCTGACCTTGTTGACGACTTGCACGACCTCGGAAAGCGGGCGCGATTCGAGCTTGGCGACTTCTGCGCCGCTCGAATCGATTACTTCGTCAAGCGAAGTCCGGTGGCGCACGGTGGCGGGATTGCGGATCTCCACGCCGCGCTGCACGAGCGCCGCTTCCAACGCACGCGCTGCGTAAAGAGCGGGATCGTCGACGGCGAAGAGGCTCTCGTAGTTGCGCGCGCCGAGGGCGATCGTACCGTGGACGCGGAGTTCATTGGTGTGCGCGGGGCGATCGACTCGCACGCGGGCTCGTTCGCCTTTGGCGGCGGTGCGTATGTCGGGAACGATGGTGAAGAGGCCGAGATCGGGAGACAGCAGCACCGACGCTGGATCGCCGGCGGCGGCGCCCGGAGCGACGGTGAGTTTGACGGAGTTGTCGTGAAGGGTCAGCGCGGAGACGGGCGCGCCGTATTCGAAGAGAGGATCGTCGATGGACCAGCCGTTCGGGAAGGGATCCCAAACGAA
>VFZQ01000874.1 GCA_016871135.1 Acidobacteriota bacterium
GGGTGTGAAACCGAAAGCCAACATCAAGTTTTTTTTTCGAGGGCGAGGAAGAGGCGGGATCGGCGCGAGTCGGCGAGATCATTCGGAAGTACAAGGCGCTGCTCGACGCCGATGTGTGGCTGTTCTGCGATGGCCCGGTGCACCAGAGCCGGCGCCAGTTGATCGCGTTCGGCGCGCGCGGGTCGATCGGGTTTGATCTGACGATCCATGGGCCGAATCGCGAGTTGCATAGCGGGCACTACGGCAACTGGGCGCCGAATCCAGCGCAGATGCTGATGACGTTGGTGGCGTCGATGCGCAACGACGACGGGCTTACGCTCATCGATGGTTTTGGCGATGGCGCGATGCCGCTCTCGGCTCTCGAAAAGCAGGCGGTGGCCGATGCGCCGGATATCGGCGCGGAACTGATGCGCGAGTTGTCGCTTGGCCGCGCGCTGGGCGAGGGCGAGAAGATCGAGATGCTGGTCAACCGGCCGCTGCTCAACTTGCGCGGGATTTCGAGCGGGGCTGTCGGGCGGGCGGCTCGCAATATCGTGCCGTCGACAGCGACCGCTTCTTTCGACATCCGGCTGGTGAAGGGCCTCGACGGGCGCGTTGCGCTGGAGCGGGTTATCAAACATGTGCGCGGCCGCGGCTATCACGTAGTCGACAAGGACCCCGATGCGGCGACGCTGCGCGCGCATCCGAAGGTGGCGAAGATCTCATCGGCCGAAGGCGGCTACAACGCCGTGCGCGCGTCGATGGATCTGCCCATTTCGAAGAAGGTGATCGACGCGGTTGAAAGTGTACGCGGGCCGGCGGTGAAGGTTCCGACGATGGGCGGGAGCCTGCCGATGGCTGTGTTTGAAGAGCTGTTGCAGCGGCCGCTTATTATCGTGCCGATCGCGAATCACGACAACAACCAGCATTCGCACGACGAGAATATTCGCATTCAGAACTTGTGGGACGGGATTGAGACGATGGCGGCGCTGTTGGCGATGTAGTCCGTTTACCAGCTCTTGAAGTTGACCTCCACGGTTGCCGTTGTAGCAACCGGCTCACCGTCTTTCATCGCCGGAATGAATTCCCATTTCTTCAAGGCCTCGACCGTCATCCCGTCGATCCCCATTCCAGGGTGTTCCAATACATCGACCGCCCGAACCAAGCCTTTTGCGTCGATGTGGATCTTTACCTTTACCGTACCGCCAGGCCACTTCGCCTTGCGCGCCTCTTCGCTATATTGCGGTTCGATGCGGCGCACGAGTTTCGGATTTGACGTTTGCGCCCAGAGGGCGATCGAGAAAACGAGTAAGAGTTTCATAAGAGCCGGAAATTGACCTCCACGGTTGCCCACACTGGTACAGCGGCGCCGTCGCGTTTGCCGGGACGGAACCGCCATTGTTTGACTGCGTTGATCGCCCGTTCGTCCAGACCGAGGCCTGGACTTTGGACGACTTCGATATCGCGCGTGTTGCCCTTTTCATCGATGACAATTCTCAACACTACACTTCCGTTAAAGCGCACTTTGCGCGCTTCGTCGAAGTACTCCGGGTCGATTTGGTAGAGCAGCTTCGGCGCGGTGCTGACGGCGCTGAGAGAGAATACTCCGGCTTTTGCTCCGCCGTTTTTTCCTACTCTATTCCTGCCGCGATCGCCGATGCCGCCCGGTCCGCCCGGCCCATCGGAGGGCGGGCCGGGCATACCCGTCGGGCTGCCGAATGCTGCCGCCTGGGTCTGAATGTTGGGTGCAGAAAATACGGCTGGTTCGATTGGTAGCGCAGGATCGATTTCAACGATGCGCGTTGTCGGCGGCACGATTATGATTTCGGCGACGCGAGGGAGTTTTCCTTTTGAAGCGGACCGTGTATCGGCACCACCGCCGCCGCCTTCCTCGGAACGCTTTTGCACGGGCGGCGCGGCGAGCCGCTGATCGATGTGATGGGCGATCAATTTCGGCACACTGACGATCGCCGGGGACTCGCGCAGGGCGAATGTAAGGGCGATCGCCGCGGCGTGAATCGCAATGCTCGACCGGCCGGATGGCGCGCGCATGCCGAATTCATTGCAGTTCGGCTGCCATTCGAAAATGCCAATAAAAACAGTGGTTGCGGCGCACGCGAGTGTGCGCCGCAACCACAGGTGTTACTTCTTTTCCGCTATCGCGAACAGGTGCGACATGCCGCGCACGTACAGAACGCCGTCGACGATCGCAGGCGACGTCATGAGCACTTCGCCCATCGGATTGGTGGCCAGCAGCTCGTACTGCGCGCCGGCTTTGATCACGTTGATCTCGCCGTCTTCGTTCGAGACGTAGATCCGTCCGGCCGCGGCGATCGGCGAACCAGAGTACGCGCCGCCCGTGCCGATGCGCTGCTGATAGATCTGCTTGCCCGAGGCCGTGTCGTAAACGTTCATGATGCCCTGGTTCTG
>VFZQ01000875.1 GCA_016871135.1 Acidobacteriota bacterium
TGAGAGAGGCCAACGAGGCGAACCATGGAGGTACAGAACGTAGGCCGAAAAGGTAGGGTTCGAACTGGAGAATTGCGAAAAAGTGCAAATTCAGGCGAATGTTGGGGATACGAACAGGGGACGGGGAGCGGGGGTGTCAACGAAAACGGGCAGGAAAAAGTACGTCTTTCAGAAGTTGGCTCCCCGACATGGACTCGAACCACGATTCACGGCGTCAAAGGCCGGTGTCCTACCATTGAACGATCGGGGAGCAACTAGGTCTACAGAACTATTCTACCACTCCGAATACGGCGTGCCTTCCAGACTCGTTTTCGGCGATGAACTTTTCACATCGAAGATGCCCGGCTCGGTCTGATTCGCGCTCGACGCACCGTCTTCCATGATCACTTTCCACGACGTGTTGTTGCCGGCGATCGGGTCAAACGGGATCTGCCGCAAGTAGCCGTCCTTGACCAAGTCCTCAAGCTGCTGAGGGGCCTTCTGTTTGTCGTAGGTGTACTCGTCAATCACGGTGCGCATTGAAAACAGGTTCTGGCGCAACACGCTCTCTTTCGCGCGCAGCACGGCCTTGTTGTACTGCGGCACGGCGATGCCGAGCACGACAAGCACGATCGCCATCGCGACCATCAATTCGACCAGAGTGAACCCGCGCTCACCACTCCGAATACGGCGTGCCATCGGCTGCTTTCTCCATGGTCTTCGAAAAGACATCAAACACATTCTGCCCGCCCCAGGCGGTCGATTTCGGATCGTCCTGCGTACTGCGCTTGCCCCACTCAGTCGACCCGGTAAACGGATCCTTCGGAATCCGCCGCAGGAAGCGCACCTTCTTCTCGCTGCTGTCACTCCCGGTCGAACCGCCGTTACCCGTTCCCTGCCCTACGCCAAGATTGGCGCTCGCCGCGCCGCCTTGGCCCGCCTGTGCCTGCACCTTGACGCCTTCAACAAGCACCTCAAGTGACTCCGGATATCCATCTTTCGCGGCGTTCAACTGCCCGAGCTGCCCCGCGTCGGCCATGTCCTTGTACTTGTCGATCGCCGTCCGCATCTCGCGCAGCGCAATGCGCAACTCTTTTTCCTTCTCCCGTCTCACACGAGAGCGCGCCAAGGGCAGCGCCATCGTCGACAACAACAGAAGGATCGAAAAAGCGACGATCAACTCCACTAGCGTCATGCCACGCTGGCCGTATCGCCGCCGATCGGTAACGAGAAACACTACCGTATCTCCACACCCACGCTCGGCGACTGCGCCGGAACCGTCTGCAACTTCGCGTTCTGCAACGCCGAGTCGAGAACGGCGACCGTCGTATCGCCCGCCGTGAGTGTCATGAACCGCAACGACAGCAGCGCACCATTCCCGGTCAATCCCGGCGCGCCAGCCACGCGGCTCAACTGCACCGCGATCTCGCCCTTGGCCACGTTATCGTCATGCGACGAGGTCACACGCTGGCCGTCGCTGGACAGGAAAGCGCCGGGCGTTACGCCCTGCAACTTCAACTTCTTCGGATCGTATTTGAACCGCACCGGCGCCTGAAACAGATCGACCGCCTCGGCGACATGCAGCGTTACCACCACTTCCGATCCCGATCGCGTTACGACGCCCTCGGGCTGGAACGTCAAGCGCACCGGCGCAGCAGGCGGCAGTTGCGGCTTGGCGGGCGTGGGCTCGACAACCGTGGGTGTTGTCGTAACAGGCGTGGTGGGCGCGGTCGACGGCGCGGCAGCATCGCCGCCCGTTCGCGCGTAGCTCAACTTCGCCGTCTGATCGTTGCCGACAAAGATGCCACGCAGATTTACGGGCGTGATCTCCTGCGTGCGTACGATGTGCGGCACCAACGCGATCACAAGTTCGTTCTGCGAGCGCTCGATCGACTCGGTAGAGAACAACCGCCCCAGGTACGGAATGTTCATCAGCCCCGGAATGCCGGAAACGTTACGCGTGTCGAGCGTCTTGACCAAACCGCCGATCAGGTTCATCTCGCCTTCTTTGACACGCACATCGTGCACCACTTTGCGCTGGCCGATAACGGGCTGTTTGATGCCGCCGATATCGATGCGCTCAACAACATTCGAAATTTCGATTTCGACGTGCATCGAGACTTCATCGTCGCCGTGAATGCGCGGCGTCATGTCCATCACAACACCCACATCGAGATATTGGAACTGTGTGTTCACCAGCGGGCTAACGCCCACCGTACCAATGCCCGGCTGGAACGACCCCGAAGCCGTCGGTACTTTTTCACCGATGCGCAGCGAGGCCTTCTGCCCGTCGGCGGCGCGGACCTGTGGCGTCTGACGGACCTTCGAATTGCGGTCGGTCATTACGGCTTGCAGCAGAGCACTCGGCAAATTCACCGTGTAGTCGTCGGCGCGGAGAGTCTTCAGGTTCGGGAGGCTTAGACCGCCCAG
>VFZQ01000876.1 GCA_016871135.1 Acidobacteriota bacterium
GTCCTGGCCGACGACGCGGATATCGACGTCGGGCGTTGGCTTGTAGACGAAGCCGAGGCGCTGGCGCTGCAGCGCGACTTCGTAATCGGCGGAGTCGCCGAAGCTGACATTCTGGCGCGTTTCGATTCGGACGCGCGATTCGCCGATTAGGGTGAGCTTGCCGTCGAAGAGAACGTTGGGATCAGCGGCGGCAAGCGCGAGCGGGATGAAAAACAGCGGGCGCAGGTTAGTTCTGCTCCAGCGGCTTCACTGGATCGATGAAGGGCCAGGTGATGGCGCCGACGACGTAAACGGCGGCCATGATGGCGAGGACCCGGTTCCAATCGTTGGCGGTATAAAGCAATACATAGGGCGCGACGATTGGCGCGACCAGTCCGGCGAAATTGCCCATCATGTTCATCGAACCGGAAAGCGTACCGGCGTACTTGCCGCCGACGTCCATGCACGCACCCCAAGCGTTGGGCATGACAAGGTCGTTGCAGAAACTGGCGAGGCCCATGACGATCATCGCCAGCAGCGGAGTCGGCATCAGCGTCACTGAGAACATCATCGTGGCCGCGCCTGCAAAGCCGACTGTGGCCACGATCCGGCGAGCTTTCTTGGTGCTCTGCAAGCGTTCACCGATGCGGGGCGAGAGCCAGCCCGAGAACATGGCGCCGATGCCGCCGAAAAACAGCGGGAAGATGCCAAGGTAGCTGGCCTGCTCGCCGGTGACCTTCCAGTGTTCCTGCAGATACGTCGGCAGCCACGTGATGAAGAAGTACCACGGATAGGAGAGCGCGAAGTATTGCAGCCAGAGTCCCCACACGCTGCCGCTTGCCAGGAGTTGGCCCCAAGGCACATTGCCGTGGCTGTCGGCTTTCTGCGCGGACGCTTCAATGATGGCGAGTTCGGCCTTGTTGACATCCGGGTGGTCGCCGGGGCTGTCGCGATACCAGCGGTAGAACAGAACCGCCCAAACAATGCCGATGGCGCCGAACACTACGAACGCGGACCTCCAATTCATGATCGAGAACACGGCGATGACCAAAGGACCGGTGAAAGCGCCGCCCCACCGGGCGGAAAGCCATGTGATGCCTTGGGCGCGAACCTGCTCGCCCTTCGGAAGCCACGTCGTAAACGCTTTGGTGAGGTTCGGAAAACATCCAGCTTCGCCAGCACCGAACAAAGCCCTGGTGACGACCATCGACCAGAAATTCCACATCCAACCCGTGGCGGCGGTGAAGAAACTCCACCAGACGACGATGCGCATGAGCACCTTGCGTGCGCCCATCCAGTCGCCCATCCAACCACCCGGTATTTCGAAGAGCGCGTAGGCGAATGCGAAGGAAGAAAAGATCCAACCCATCTGGGTCTTGTCGAAGCCGAGATCCTTGGAGATGAACGGCGCCGCGGTAGAGATGGCGACGCGATCGATGTAGGAGAGAACGGCGAGTGTAACGGCGAAGATGATTACTTTGTGGCGTGTTCCGGTCGGCTGCAAGCGCGACCTCCTTGTTTACGAGATTCGGTGCGGAGCCAGTTCGCGCTCCATCCAGTCGAGATACGCCGGCAATCCGTCAACGACGGGAATGGCGATGGCCTCGGGCACTTCATAGCTATGCATCGCCGCCAGACGCTGCTGCAAGTTCGCAAACAGATCGCGGCGGCTCTTGATGACCAGCATGGTTTCCTGGCCCTTTTCAATTTTTCCTTGCCAATGATAGACGCTGCGGGCACCGTCGATGATGTTTACGCAAGCGGCCAAACGCTCTTCCACCAGCCCCTGGGCAATGCGATCGGCCTCTTCGCGCGAAGAGCAATTGGAGAGAACCACGATCTTGTCCGTCATTTTTTTCGAGAGGGGGTTGGATTTTGGAGCAAAAGAGGATTATAAACAATGTAGGGCACATCGTTGCGGAAGAATCACGTGAAGATCAAATGGCGCAGACTGGCGGTGGTCGCCGGGCTGAGCGTGTTGTGTGTCTACACGCTGTTCGCGCTGCAAGGACCGCACGGCGTGCGGGCGCTTGGCGTGAAGTGGGATCAGATCCAGGAGATGCACTCCAAGCAGGCGACGCTGACGAAGACGATCTCCGAGAAGCGCAGCCGGGTGGCGTCGCTTGAGCGGGGCCAGGACGTCGAGATGGAGATGCGGCGGTTCGGCCGGACGATGCCGGGCGAGATCGAATACAAAGTCACTGAGCCGAACGTGCAGTCGCCGGCGGAAGACTACCGCTAGAGTTCGCGCAGTCCGAGTTCTTCGTCGTGGACATAACGCCGCTCGCGCAGCGTTTCGTTCAATAGGTATAGCGGCATGAAGTGGAGTTGTCCCCAAATCTGAGACACGAGTCTAGACACACAAAAATTCCCAAAGGAGAATTTGAGTCATGTCCGTGTCACGAAGAAAGTTCAACCGCGAGTTCAA
>VFZQ01000877.1 GCA_016871135.1 Acidobacteriota bacterium
TGATCCGGACCAAAATTCCGGGTGGCATTCTGACCGCCGATCAGATGGACGTGTTGGCCGATGTCGCCGCGGAATTTGCCAACGTCAAAGGCCATCTGACGACCCGTCAGAACATGCAGTATCACTTCATCCCGTTGGCCCGTGTCGCCGATCTTCTGCACGCCCTCGGCAAAGCGCGCCTCACCACGCGCGAAGCCTGCTACAACACGGTACGTAACGTCACCGCCAGCCCGCTCGCCGGACTGCTCGCCGACGAAGTTTTCGACGTGCAGCCCTACGTCCGCATGGTCTCGCTCGCCTTCCTGCACAACGAGCTCACCGACAACATGCCGCGCAAATTCAAGATCGCCTTTTTCGGCGGCGGCAAGCGCGACGACATGGCCCTCGGTATCCACGATCTCGGCGCAACAGCGGTCATCCGCGACGGCGTGAAGGGTTTCCGCATCGTCATCGCCGGCGGTCTTGGACCAATGCCGAGCGAAGCTGCGCTGCTCGACGAATTCCTCCCCGAAGACAAGCTCGTGCCCCGCATCGAAGCCGTGCTGCGCCTCTTCAACCAACACGGTAACCGCAAGAACAAGAACAAGGCGCGCCTCAAGTTCGTCGTGCGCGAACGGGGCTTGCCGTGGGTGCTCGAAACAATCGAGGCCAACTACGCCGACATCCTCGCCAACGGCGGCACAAAAACGCCGACGATCATTCCCGAAGGCTTCGGTGGGCATCGCTCGGTCGATCCTCCGCTCGGCAATGGCGAACTGCTTCCCGTACTCGGCGCGGCCGACCCCGAGTTCGACCGCTTCCTCGAATCGAACGTGCGCGAACAGCGCCAGTCCGGTTACGCAATCGTCACCGTGCGCGTCCCGCAAGGGAACATGGTCACCGCCCAGATGCGCGGCATCGCCAACATCGCCCGCACCGCCGGCGATTCTCTGGTGCGAGTCGACATTGATCAGAACCTCCACATGGCCCACGTCCCTGTGGGCAACCTGCGCCGCGTTTTCGCGGCTTTGAAAGCGATTGATATGGCCGCCACCGGTGCCGGTGAAATCGCCGATACCGTTTCCTGCCCGGGCGCCTACTCCTGCAACCTCGCGTTGACCAAGTCGATGAACCTCGCCGCCGCCGTCTCGGAAGCGGTGAACGAATATCGCCAACCGGAAGTGCGCGCGCTAAGCGTGAAGATCTCCGGCTGCCCGAACTCATGCGGACAGCATTGGATCGGCAACCTCGGCTTCTTCGGCAACTCGCGCAAAGTGCAAGGCAAGGAAGTGCCGTACTACATGTTCATGCTCGGCGGCGGCTACGATCACGAAGGCATCTTGCGCTACGGCCTGTCGATCTCGTCGATTCCCGCCAAACTCGCCCCCGTCGCCGCGCGCCGCGTGATCGACCACTACGTCGCCAACCGGGAAGGCAACGAATCCTTCCGCGACTACGTGCTCCGCCTCAAAGTGCCGTTCTTCAAGACGATGGTCGAAGACCTCGCCAAGCCGCTCGAATACGCCCCCGAATGGTTCATGGATTGGGGCGACACCGAGCAGTTCAGCCTGCAACTCGGCCGCGGCGAGTGCGCGAGCTAACTAAGCCCCGCCAACGCCCCAGTTCCACTCGCAAACCGCTCCCCGTCGACCCCCATCCGCTGCATCATGCTGATAAACAGATTGCACAGCGGTATGTTGTTATCGCGGCGAAACACCATATGACGCCCGTGCTGGAACCCGCCGCCAGCCAGTAAAATCGGCAGATTCGTATTGTCGTGAATGTTGGCGTCGCCCATGTTGCTGCCATAAAAAAGCATCGTCCGATCAAGCAGGCGCTCGCCGTCTTCCCGCTTGCCTGCCAAGCTGGAAATCGTATTCGCGAAAATCCGCATCTGCCGGTGGTCGATCTCTTCCAACTGCCGCACCTTCGATTCGTTCTGCCCGTGGTGCGACAGCCCGTGATAACTCTCGGTCGAATTTTTCTGACCCGCGATCTGCAGCACCGGCGTTACAAACGCATCGGCCATGATCGTCACGATGCGCGTCGAATCGGTCTCGATCGCCAACTGCGCCATCGCCAGCATGAGCTCCAGCTTTTCGAAGAACAGCCGCTTCTCGGAGATATCCGACGGCGGCGGCTGGTTCACGCTGGGCTTCGGTTTCGACTCCCACGCCTTTGCGGTTTGCAGCCGCTGCTCCACTTCGCGCACCGAGGTCACATACTGATCGAGCCGCGCCTTATCGTCGGCGCCGAGTTCGCCGGCAAAACGTCGCGTCTCGTCGCGCAGCGCGTCGAGAATACTCCCGCGCGTCTCCAGCCGGTGAATCTGGCGCTCGACCGACTGCTTATCGCCCTGTACAAATAAGCGCTCATACAGCTTGGCCGCGTTGTCCTCGGCCGGCAGCAACACACCGTCCCG
>VFZQ01000878.1 GCA_016871135.1 Acidobacteriota bacterium
GCCGGATCCTGCGTGACGAACAACGCGCGCGGCTTGCGCAACGAGATCGACTGTGCGAATCGAGCCTCGCCCAACTCCGCCGAACGAATCGCTCCCGCAAGGTCGATTGCTCCCGGCACGGTCAGCGCAACGTGCACGCGCACGCGGTTCATGCCTCGTTCCAGCTGCACCGGACTTGTCCCGATGTTCTTGCCTTCGGCCGTCAACGCAACCTCGGCGCCGGCTTTCTTCGGCGATTCGATGTGAATATCGATCGGGAACCGATCTCCCGCGAACGCGCGTCCGGGCAGCGTGACCGACTCCAAGCGCAACGACGGCTTCGGCCGCCCGGCGAGCGGAATCACATCGATCGGCACGCCAAGCTGCCGTGCCTGATGCGCGGCGCGCGTGACGCTGCCCTTGTTCTCGCGGCCGTCGCTGACAAGCACCACACGCGGCACAAGGCCCTCGGGCATCGCCGCGATGCCCTCGCGAATCGCCGCTTCTAAATCGGTGCCGCGCCCGTTCTCGCCCGCGGTTCGACCCACTCTGCCCTTCTCTTCGGCGGTCAACGCGCGCGTCGTTCGCGCGAAGGGAATCGTCTTCAACCAGTTGCGCCCGCGCGCCGATTCCAGATCGCCGGCGATCTTCGCCGCACGATTCAAGTCCCCGTCGGAAATACTCGCCGACGTATCGACCAGCAACGACACCGCCAGCTTCGATTCAGACGACTCAATGCGTGGCTCGGCCAGCGCCAGCAACACACACGTCATCGCAACGGCCTTCAGCGCGAGATTGGTGCGTTGGCGGCCCTTCTGCCACTCCCACGCCAGCCACGCCAGCGGAATCCACGCAACACCGAGCATCCAGATGCGATCGAAACTCATGAGGCCTTCCGAAACGGCGCTACCACCCGCCGCAGCATATCGATCGGTGTGACGGCGGCGCCTTGCGTTGGCAGACGCAGCCGCCCAAACATCCACCACTCGGCGAACAACAGCGCGGCGCCGAATAGAGCCAGCCACGGCCAGAGTTCGCGAATCGGGCTGTCGCTCCCCGACGCGCGCCCAAAGCCTCTGCGCACACGCGTCGGCGGTTCCCAAACGGCCTCGCCCACTTCCGGCAGCGACAGCGAATGCACGGTCTCGCGCGAACCGGTTCGCACGCGCACCAACCCGCGCGCGCCGCTGTAGAACTGCAGCGTCGAATCGCTGGTGGAGAACGGCAGCGGTTGATTCTGCTCGTCCAAAACTTGGATCGTCGTTGGATCGGTGCGCGGCTCGATCGCCGTCTTCACGGTGCCGACGCTCTCGCCGTTCCACTCCAGACGCCGAAACACCTCTGGAGCCATCCACTCGAAAATGTTGGCGGTCAGCAGCGGAATCGCCAATTCGAACTTCAACGTTTGCGCACCCGGATGAAAGCCGAGATACACCGCTCGAGGCTGCGCGGGCGAGGCCGCGATCAATACGCCGTTGTCGGCCTCGGCGACGGTTTCAACGTTCGGCGAGCTTGTGAAAATTGTCGTGCGATCCAGGCGCAGGTCGAGCGTTCGAAGCCCCGCCGCGATCGGATGTTCGACGCGCCAGGCCTTCATCTTCGACGCGACGCCGGACTTCGCAACCGCCAGCGGCGCGCCATCGGCCGGCGGCTCGATATACAACGCGCTGCGTTTCGGTTTTGCGGGCGGACGGAAACGATCAATGACGATGATATCGGCATCGGTGTCGGGCTTATAGGCTTCGGGAGGCGCGAACTGCGCGTTAATGCGCGGCGTCGCTTTCATCAACGGTTGCAGCAATCCCGGCTCGCGCGTGAACACGGCGACGCGCACCGGCTTCTGCTCCGGAATCTCAATCAGCGCGCGATTGTCCTCCGCCAATCCATCGCGGACTTGCAGTCTCGCTTCCATCCATCCGGCGGCCTTCGTTTCAAACTCATACCGCGCCGTCTCCTCGCCGCCCGGCGCGATCTTCAGCACCGACGATCCGATCGGCGCATTGCCGAACGTCACCATCAACGGCACGGTCTCCGGTGCGCGCCCATAATTCCGCACGGAAATAAAAACTTCCCAACGCTGCGCTTGCTGCGGCTGCCGCCGCACGTTGAACCGACGAATGCCGACATTGCGCGCGGGCTCTTTCACCGGCAACAAACGAAGTGTTGGAGGCAACGCCGCTTCATTGGGCATATCGAGAGCGTGTCCGCGCGTACCGCCAGCAAAGACGACTTCGCCGCCGGACTGCCCATGCTGCCTCTGCATGCGCCTTGCGAAATCGAGCGCGGCTTGAAAGTGCAGCGCGCTCGCGCCCGGCTTGGACTGCAGGATCGCCATCTCGACCGCCTGCCGGTTGGTCTCGAACACCGTCGCCGGCGTCGGCATCGCATCGGCGCACACCAGCATCACGCGGTCG
>VFZQ01000879.1 GCA_016871135.1 Acidobacteriota bacterium
GACCCAAAGGAATTGGCAGACGTTATGAGCCGGTGCAGCTTCAACAGCGCTTCCTGTTTCCGCGCGTGTCGGCATTTGGCCGCCGGTTCGGCGGTGGCAGTCCGCAGGGCAAATCGGTGACGCTCGAAGTGACGCCAGCCGGCGGTAAGACCGTGAAGGGAGTGCTCGTGTTTATCGACGATTTCAACGTCGCGCTGCGTGACGACCTGAGCGAGTATCAATCGTGGAAGCGGACGCCGAGCCTGAAAGTTGTCAAGAACGATCCGCTTCAGTTCCACGCCGAGATGCTGGACAAGTACACCGACAAGAACATGCACGACATTACCGCCTATCTGGAGAGCTTGAAATAGATGCGCGCGCTCCTCGTTGTACTCTTCTCGGCTGTACTGTCCGCGCAAGGATTGCCCGATCCCAGCGCGCTTGCGAAAGCGCCGACCAGTTCCTGGCCGACCTATAACGGCGACTACTCGGGACGCCGCTTCAGCCCGTTGAAGCAGATCAACGCCGCCAACGTGCATCAACTTTCGTTGGCGTGGATTCATCGCGCCAACACTGGCGGAGGGGGAGGCGGCACGCGCCTCTCCGCGACGCCGATACAAATCAACGGCGTTTTGTATTTTTCGGCGCCCGATCACGTTTGGGCGGTCGATGCGCGCACAGGCCGTGAAATCTGGCACTACACGTGGGAATCCAAGGGCGGCCTTCACATCGGCAACCGCGGCGTAGCGGCCTATCATAACTGGCTGTACTTCGAGACGCCGGACTGCCATCTTGTCGCGCTCAACATGAAGGATGGCAAGGAGCGGTGGCGGCGCCAAATCTGCGATCTCGACAAGTTCTATTTCGCGACGATGTCTCCGCTGGTGATCCGCAATCACATCGTGACTGGAGTGAGCGGCGACGATCTCGACGCGCCTGGCTACATCGAAGCGCACGACCCGGAAACGGGCGATCTGCAGTGGCGCACTTACACGGTTCCGATGAAGGCAGGCGATCCGGGCGTCGAATCGTGGCCGAGCCTGGAGGCCGCGCAGCATGGCGGCGGTATGACCTGGATTACACCGACCTACGATCCGGATTTGAATCTGATCTACTTCGGTACGGGCAATCCGCAACCGGTGATCGCGGCGAAGGGCCGTAAGGGCGACAACCTGTTCACTGAGTCGATCCTTGCGGTAAACCCGGATAACGGCAAGATGGCTTGGTACTTCCAGGTGTCGCCACACGATACCCACGATTGGGACGGCGTCGAAACGCCGGTGCTCATTGATGGCGAGATCAACGGACAGAAGCGCAAACTGCTGGCGCAGGCTAGCCGAAACGGATTTTTCTTCGTCCTCGACCGCGCGACCGGTAAAAACGTTCTGACGACGGATTTTGTTAAAACGAACTGGACGAGCGGTGTTGATAAGATCGGTCGCCCGATTCCGAATCCGGCCAAAGAGCCGCAAATCGATGGCGCGCTGGTGACGCCGAATCAAGGCGGCGGCACGAACTGGTACCCGCCGTCATTCAGCCCCGATACAGGTCTGTTTTACGTCAACGCCAATCGTGCATTCAGCGTTTACTACATCTTCGATCCGTCCGATAAGCCGGAAGGATGGGGCGGCAACGATCGCAACGTGTACGGCGAATCAATGCTGCAGGCCATCGACTACAAGACAGGCAAGATCAAGTGGAGTAGGAAGTGGGAAGGGCAGGGCACCCGCGGCGGAGTGTTGAGCACTGCGGGGGGATTGGTGTTCGCCGGCGATACAACCGGCAACTTTATCGCGCTGAACGCCTCTACCGGTCAGCCACTGTGGCATGCAGGGCTTGGCGGATCGGTGTCAAACGGGCCCATCACCTATGAGCTGGACGGAAGTCAGTACGTCCTGGTGTCGTCCGGTGATACGCTATTTTCGTTCGTAATGAATTCTCCGGTGAAATAAATGCGCTACTCATCTTTGCTCGTTATCGCTCTGTTGGTTGGTTGTTCGAAGACGCCCGAACCCGTGGCGAAGTCCGATGCGCCGAAGGAAGAATCGGGCGGCTACCGCATCTACATCACCAATGAAGCGTCGGGAGACATGAGTGTCATCTCGTCGTCGACCCACGAGGTGATTTCAACGGTGGCGATCGGCAAGCGTCCGCGCGGAATTCATGCGAGTCCCGACGGCTCGACGATTTACATCGCGTTGAGCGGTTCGCCGTTTGCGCCTCCGGGCGTCGACGAAAGCAAGCTTCCGCCGCCGGATCGGCGCGCCGATGGCATTGGCGTGTTCGATGTGAAGCAGAACAAGGTCGTGAAGATCCTCGAAGGCGGAACGGATCCGGAGCAATTCGATGTTTCGCCCGATGGGAAGTTCCTCTACGTTTCAAACGAGGACAATTCGACCATGTCGGT
>VFZQ01000880.1 GCA_016871135.1 Acidobacteriota bacterium
GCGATTCCGATCGGCCTCTACTTCGACCTCGAACATACGCACACCTACTCGCTGGCCAATCACATCTATTCGGTCGGCCCAAAGCTGTTGATCCGGCTTCCAGCGTCGCTAGCCAGCGCGATCGCCTTCCCCGATTTTTCGTCGATTTTCAGCCTGATCTCGATCAAGTACATCGTCATGTTCTCGCTTGTCGGCAGCATTGAATCGCTGCTCTCGGTCTCGGCGGTCGACTCGCTCGATCCCGAACGGCGCACCAGCGACATGAACAAGGACCTGCTGGCCGCCGGCATTGGCAACACCGTCGCCGCCGCGCTCGGCGGGCTGCCGATGATCTCGGAGATCGTGCGTAGCAAGGCCAACATCGACAACGGCGCGAAGTCCCGTTGGGCGAACTTTTTTCATGGACTGTTTCTGCTTGCCGCTCTGGTGCTGATTCCCGGCTTGCTCCAGGAAATTCCGCTCGCTGCGTTGGCCGCGATGTTGATCTACACAGGCTTCCGCCTCGCGTCGCCAAAAGAGTTCATACACGCCTACGAGATCGGCGCCGAACAATTATTTCTGTTTGTGAGCACAATGGTCGTGACGCTCGCCACTGACCTCCTCCTCGGCGTCGCTGTCGGGCTCGTGTTGAAAGTCATCATCCACTTGAAAAACGGCGCATCGCTGAAGACTCTCTTTAGCGCCGTCGTACGGGAACACACCGAAGGGGACAGGCTGATTCTCGAGATCCATGAGTCCGCGATTTTCACGAACTACTTGGCCCTAAAAGCAAGGTTGTCCGCAGTGCCTTCGTCGATCAAGACGGTCGAACTCCAATTCGGCGGCGCATGGATTGTCGATCATACGGTGTTGGAAAAACTGACGGCACTATCCCGCACATGGGCCGACAGGGAGCTGGTGTTAACGGGCCTCGATGAGATGGAAGCGGCATCCGCGCACGGATTGGCGTCCCGCCGGCGGCGCCGCAACATGGTGGCTGCTTGAGCGTTCGGCACGCGATGGAGCACACGGCGCACCTGCTGCCCGCGCAAGGGCCGATCGGCGTTTTCATTCACCACAACACGCTTCACGCGTTTCAGCACAAACGGTTCGAAGACGCTGTCGTCGACGCGGCCGAAGTCTTCGGCGCCGAGCCGTACATGACGTTGGCGGACTATCACGCCCAGTACGCCTCGGGGCGGATAACCCTGGACGATATTGCGGCCGTGCTCGCCGCCGAACCCGCCGCGGATCGCGAACTGCGAAACAAACTGATTCTCTCTCCCCCGCCAATCACCGATCCCGGTACCGTGCGCTGGCGGCTGGAAGAAGGCGATCTTGCGGACAAGCTCAACGAGCCGGGCGGGGCGGCGTTGTTCGCGCGCTGTTTGGCGCGCACGCCGAAACGTCCCCCAACGGCGAAATCTCCCGGCCCGCCCGACCGCGAACTCGTCAACGAATGGATGACACGCTTGTGCGCGGCGTATCTCGATCAGGGCATGTCTTACTGGCCGATGCCTCGCGACCCGAATGGTTTCCAAGCCTCGGTACGCGCTTTTTTCTCGCGGCCCGGCGGCGTGTATCCCGCCGAGCTCCACGGCATTCGCGAGGTGTTCCCGGATGCCGGTGACGCCGTTGCGATCATCGAAAATTCACTCCGGAAACTGGGCTTCCCCGAAGCGGAGTGGGATCGAGCGATTCAAGAAGAACTGCTTGCGCTGCCGGGATGGGCCGGCATGTTCCACAAGCTCGAACACGAACCGGAACTGGCGCCGCACGAACAAATTCCATGTACCTTGGAAGATTTTCTGGCCGTTCGCTTCGCACTCACCGCGCTGGCGCGTCCGCGGATGTCAGCCACGGCGCCCTCATCGACCGACGCCGAGTCGCTGCACCAAATGCGCGCCGCAAACGTGTTCGTCGCGGCCCATCATATGCAACTGAACGCCGCTGGCATCGACCACTGGACCGATGAAGGTTGGGAGGCGTTCGTCGGCGCCGTTGAGGAATTCGGCGATGTGGAACGCCGGCGTATTCTACACCTCGCCTATGAGCGCCACCACGAACAAGAAATCTTGCACGGCGTTGAAGCGCATGTCGCGGCGGGACTGGCGCCATCGCCCAAGGCGCCAACCGCTCAGGTTTTCTTCTGTATCGATGAACGCGAAGAGTCGATTCGCCGCGCTCTCGAAGAGGTCGCTCCGGACGTGGAGACCTTCGGCGCCGCCGGATTTTTCGGCTTCGCAATCGACTATCGAGGCATCGACGACGCCCATGGCGTATCGCTGTGTCCCGTTGTGGTCAAGCCTCAGCACGCGATCCGGGAAAAGGTTTCCGATGGTCACCACGACGCACACCGCGAACGTGTCGTCCGCCGCAAGCAGTGGGCGCGCGTTGCGCGCGGT
>VFZQ01000881.1 GCA_016871135.1 Acidobacteriota bacterium
GCGTGATGCCGCACGCCAGCGCCACCGCGCGATCGCGGTAATACGTGTAGAACCAGTCGAAGCCCGGGCGCAAGTACAGCCCGACCGCGGTTTGAATCGCCTCGTGGCCGGCGGCCGAAACTTGAAAGAAGATCTTGTTCTGGCGCTTGAGCAGCACTTCGCGATCGTCGATACGTCGCGATGTCTGCATAACGCGCAGAGCGTGAATGAGGGTCGCCCGGTCCAATTGTTTGGACGCGGCGCTTCGAAGGCCAGACTCGTCGGCGGTTGCGGCGCGCGTGAGCATAAGAAAGATTATCGCGCGATTCGCGCCGGAAAAATTACGGCTGCCTGAACCAGTCCCCCGGCTTCCCCGCGCGTATCAGGCATAGGCAACACTATGAACAACAAACATCTACCTATCCTCGCCGGGATTGCTCTCGCACTCGGCTCCACACAGACACAGGCCGCGGTCAAACTAACCGCCGTTCAAATCGTCTCCACCGACGCCAACGGCAAGATTCAAGGCGTCGGCGCGCATCGCTTCCGCACCACGCTGCACGGCGGCCACCCGGGCGTATTCCTCATCAAGGGCAACGATCGCAACGGCGAAATCTTCAACGGACCGAACCTCGCCAAGAACGGCATCGATCTCCCGCTCAGCGCGGGCACACACACCTATACGATCTATATCGAGAGGAACAACACGTACAGTTGGACCAACTACTCGATGCAGTTCTTCTTCGACCTTTCCAACACCCCGCAAATCTCGGTGTTGGCGCCGCTCAATCAATCCTCGCCGCTCTTTAATCCGCCCTTCGCGATGAACAGGGAAAACACCGAAGACCTCGGCGGCCGCTCCGTGAAATCGCCGGCCTCGCTGCTGTACAAGAACGCGCAAACCGAAGTCACCCTCACCGGGTTCAGCCTGTTGCAACCCGAGATCGCCCAGAGAGATCGCGTCAGCCCGTTTGAAGTCAAAGTCAACCGCAACTTCGACTTCGTCGGCGAGTTCACGCTTGAAGTAAAAGCGCCGCCTGAAATCGCCGCCGGCGGCGTTGTTAACGGTGCCAGCTTTCAACCGAAAGTTGCGCCCGGGTCACTCTTCAGCATCTTCGGCACAAGCCTCGCCACCACCACCGGAAGCGCCTCCGCACTACCGCTCGCCGCCAACATCGCAGGCACCGTCGTAACGGTCGGCGGCCGCCCCGCGCCGCTCGTCTTCGTCAGCCCCACACAGATCAACGCGCAGGTTCCTTACGAAGTGACCGAAGCGCAAACTGTTCCGGTCGTCGTCACGGTTAACGGAGTAACAAGCCTTGCCGTCAACGTGAACGTCGTCGGTAACGCGCCCGGTATCTTCCAATTCGGTGAACGCCGCGCGGTCGTCCAGAACGAAGACTACTCGGTCAACACCGCCGACAACCCGGCCGAAGTCGACAGCTACGTCGTCGCCTACCTCACCGGCGCCGGCCGGCTCGACAACAACGTCGCCTCCGGAGCACCGGCCGGTCTCGAACCGATCTCCCGGCCCCGCGTGCCCGTCTCGGCCACCATCGGCGACATGCCCGCTCACATCGCCTTCGGAGGCCTCACGCCGAACTTCGTTGGCCTCATGCAGGTCAACATGAAGGTGCCGCCGATGCCGCCCGGCACCTACCCGCTCGTCGTCACCGTCGGCAGCGAAAAGAGCAACGCCGCGTTCGTCACAGTGCGCTAAGCTGCTTCACCAACTCTTCCATACCGCGCTTGTTGAGCGGATCTGGCGCTTGAACCGCTGCCTTCTTGGCATGTTCAAGCGCCTTTGCTTTTTCACCCAGAGCCATGTAGCCGCGCGCCATCCCAACATGCGTCGGCCAAGCCTCGCCGAACCGCTTCACATTAAGTTGAAACACTTCCATCGCCTCTTTGTTCTTGCCCTGCGCCAGCAGCGTTCAGCCATACTGATGAATCTGCACCGAGAGCGTCGCCGGATGCTCCAGCGCCGCGCGCATCGTCTTCGCCGACTCCTCCGCGCGATTCAACTTCTCCAGCAGACGCGCCTTCGTCGTTAGATTCGTGAAATTCGCCTGCCCCACAAACGGCGCCGAGATCGAATACTCCGCCCACTGCAACGCCTCGTCCAGATTCACGTTGTTCGTCAAGCAATACTGCGCCGCCGTGTCCCAGGCCGCCCAGTTGAAACCGGACGAACTGTTCAACTCCTTTCGAAGTTGCGACACGTAGATCTCATCCACCTTCGGCACGCTGATCTGGAACGACACGCCCAAATCCTCCCACTGCAACGACGCCCGCGCCGACTCCGGTTTCCGGTCGCCAAACTCATACGTCAAGTACTCGCGATACTCATGCTTGGCGGGCTTCAACTTCACACGCAACGCATCGAGTTCCGGGTC
>VFZQ01000882.1 GCA_016871135.1 Acidobacteriota bacterium
GGACTACTGATGCGCCACCTTTGAGGTGGTGCTAAACCACGGGGCCGCGCCAGCGACCCCAACCAGCCGCTTTGAGCGGCTCACGAACGAAGGCCCCCGGCTCTGCCGGGGGATCGTTACTCTTGAGGTGCCGGACAATTTGTCCCAAGTAGTTAAGTTGAACGAGCGATTCTGTCCCGAGGTCGGCGACCAGGAGAGTATTGGCTGGGCCGAGCGCCAGTCCATCCTCGGCGGCTTCTTGCCCTTCGCGACCCGGCAGTTCGATGATTACTGCCATCACGCCGACCCGTCAAGGGGCGATAACCGGGAAACGCAGCACTCGATTGGGAACGGTCTCCGAGACAAAGAAAGATTTGCGATCCGCGCTTCCCGGCCCGCCGCCGGTTTCGACCGCTGCTACGCGCCCGGCGAACTCGAACACGAGACGGAACTTCGTTACCGCGAAACCGGAATTCCGCTGAACGCGGAAACGCTCGCCGGGTTGGCGGGCTGCGAATAACAAAAGGGCCCAAACGGCTTACTTCTCCCTGCCGTTCAGGCCCGCCTCCACACGGAGACTGATCAATCCATGAGACACAACAGGGCGGCTATCGGCCGCCCGTGTATCTGATTAGCTAATCCGCCAGATTGTTACTGCGCCTGCGCGTTCTTTTTTCCGCGCTTGCCTTTGCCCTTGGCTTTGGCGCCGTCGATGTGCTTGGCCAGCGTCGCGCGATCTTCTTCCTTTAGATTGGTGCTCTTGGCGACGGCGATGAGATCCTGCATTGCCTCGCGATTCGCGCCGCGCTCGGCTTTGTTGCCGGCTTTCTTAGCCGTCCGAATTTCGGCGAGTTTCTTCAACGCGCCGTCGTACTTGGCTTTTTCGTCGGCGGACAGGTTTCCGTTCTGCACCGCCGTGGCCAGATCCCGTTGGAAGGCCTTCATGTTGTCAACTCGCGTCTTCTGCGCCAGCAGCGGCAGGGCAAGCAGTGTCAGCGTCAAAATGATTCGTTTCATGAATCCTCTAACCCCTCCCAGGCAGATTGGTTGCGGCGATTTACCAGATGAAGTCTTTCGCTTCGCTCCGCCGTTTGTGGCTGTCGAGGATGTGCACGACCCGCAGCTTCTTCAGCTTCTCGGTACTCAGCGCGCCAATCGGCAAATAAATGATCGAGCGGTTCAACCGGGCGGCAATCGACCGGAAAATCGACCGCGGCGGTTTCTTAGCCACGTAAACTACATGGCGCTCCACCGAGTAGTCGAGCGCGGCCATCAGCAGCGTCTCCGGCTTGTTCTCGGCGAAGGCGTAGTCGGGATCGGACCACACATACTGCATGCGGCGCGGCGGCAGCGTCATCAGAAACCCGCCGTATTCGGCGCGGCCGATTCCCGGCCCGACGACATGCGCGGACGGATCGGTAGCGTAGAAAGCCATGTCCGATTCGTTTTGGTGTTCGCCCTGCCACGTGGCCAGATACGTGTAACGATCCTCGGCCCCCGTCGTGTCTTCGTCGAAAATCACCACCAGCGCGCCCACATCGCCGGCGATGCGATTCGATTCGCGCACATAAATTTTGCCTTCGTGCCAGTTGCGCAACGTCTCACGCAGATCGATTCCATCCAACAGCGAACTCGTAAACGGCTGCACCCGTTTCCGCTCTTCGCTCAGCAGGCTCTTTGCCTTCGTCTTGAGAAAGCGCCCGTAGTTTTCGATGTGAATGTCTTCCGGCGGATAACTGCAGATCGACTCGCCGTCGAGTTCATGCTTCCACTCGCCCGGCTCTTTCTCCTTCTTGCGGGCCTTCAGCCCCCTCGGCATCAGCCGCTGTTTGGGGCGGGGAAGCCGCCGGCGCAATCGGATCCGTCGCGTGTCGAGCCAGACATCTTCGCCGCTGATTCGCACCGTTGGCATGTCGGGCGCGATCTGCTGATGCGAGTACTTGTTGGCGAGATCCCAAACCTCCCAGGCGTAGTTGTCGTCCACGATGTTGCGCGCGGCGACTGTCAAATCGAACAACCCGGCAACCAGATCGCCGCCTACGCGCGCCAGGTTCCGCGTGTAGCGGGCCATCAGCTTTCGCTGCCAGTGGTTGATGGTGTCGCCGGTGCTCTTGTTGTATTGCGCCTCGGCTTCCTTAAGTAAGCTTGCGTTGGCGCGTTGCCGGTCGATGAGAATGTTTTCGCCCGGGTCGATGCGCCACTGTTCGTAACGCGCGTGCAGATACGGCATCTCTCCACAAATTTCGGCCAGGCATTCGGGATCGGGGTTCACCAACTGCACCAAGTCGGACGACATCTTGCGCGGCGCTTCATCCTGCGGAATCTGCACGGCGTCCAGCAGCGGATGCAGCACATTGAGCGAGACCACGACCATCGTTTTGGCGAACGGATCG
>VFZQ01000883.1 GCA_016871135.1 Acidobacteriota bacterium
AACGGAGTCAGCCTCACAGGCTGGTCGTTAGTTGGCGATGACGCGGGAGTCGAACCCGCAACCGAAGGATAATGAGTCCCTTGCTCTACCGTTGAGCTAGTCGTCGAATAGGTCAACGACGCGAAAAGGCCGGTACGCAGTCACTCAGCGAGCCTGCGCCGCGCAGCGATAAGACGCTGCCGCCCCGGGGCACTTATCCGGTCGAGGACACTCTTGCGAGCCATCGAAGTGATGGCAAACTTAGAAAATAGCCGCGCGCGATTATCCGCGCCGCGATAGGACTATTGGAAGTCTACACGCCCGCGCGAAGGAATCACGGAATTGATTGTGTTCGTTCGTGCTTGTCATAACCGTCTTCATCGACGACTTAGTCAGACTAACATGACTCGACCACCACTTGCAAGTGAAAAGTTGAATTATATTGCCGTAGAGCGTTTTTTCTTGGTGTCGAGCTGGGCGCGTGCATGCGGTTAATTCCGGGGGGGAGATGCTCTTCATTCGGCGCTTGATGTCGCGCTCTACACATCGAAGCCCAACCTTTAACGTCGACAAGCTTCATCGAAGACGTCTTGTACTTGGCCGCTGACAACCTGCTATAGATAGTGGCATGCGACTGGCGCCCCTGATTCTATTGACCGCGGCCGCACTCGAAGCGAATCCAACTCCATCGAGACTGCTCCGTTCCCGACCGGAATTCTCTGGCATCGCACGTCTGCGCGTGATGGGTTCCTGCACGGCGTTTCTCATCCGCCCGCGGCCGAGTCCGGAGGCTCCGGTGTACGTCCTGACAAATGGCCACTGCGTGCTCGGTGGCAGTGTTCAAAACCAGGTTGAAACCAACATCCCAACACGCAACGGCACGGCCGCGTTCAGCCAGTTTTTCGATTCTCCAAACGCCTCCCAGCCGCTGCGCGTGAAGTCCACCCCTTACGGCACGTTGAAGGGACTCGATATCGGTGTCGTTGAACTCGATACCACCTGGGAGCAACTCGATGCGATGCGCATACAGCCGGTGATGCTTTCGGACGCGCCGCTCCGGCTGGGCGATGAGGTCTACTCAATCGGCCTGCCGGTAAACGGAATTCCAACTGAAGAACAATGGCTACGCCGATCCGACTGCGCCGTGGAACGCATCGCCCAACTCGCGGAGGGCCCATGGAAATTTCACGATGCCCTGCGCCTTCGTTGCGGCGCGGTCTTCGGTGGAGCGTCAGGTTCACCAGTGTTCGATAAGCGCACGAATCGAGTTGCGGCGATTATGAATACTTCGACGCAAGGAAACACATTCAGTTCCGGCGACTTTGTTTGTTTCGCGAACTCGCCGTGCGAGCTGGGCGAAAATGGCGCGCATGTAGAACTCGACGCCGGTTATGCACTGCCCCTCGGCGGCATCGACGGTTGTTTCGACAACGGGGGACGCTTCAATCTGCGTCAATCGACCTGCACGCTCGATCCGGGCATTGAGTTCCCGTTGCGCGGGGCGCCGCTTGTTTCCGTTCGGCCAGGAGCGTCGTGGAACATCACGCTCGGTGACGCGCCCTACACACACTATCGGTACAAGACGGGACGAGAGCACGAAGTCGATTGTCGTGACGAACGCGGATACTCGGACCCGATCGAAGCGTCGATACGGTTCAACCAAGAGATTCCGAAGACCGAAGCGCGTTATGTGCTTTGCCTGCTCGGCGGCGCCGGCGGGCGCTGGCAGCCAGCACGATTCGCAACCTACGCGCACACGGCGGTCGATGCAACCCCTCCCGTCATTTCGCCGTTTTGGGATGTCTTCGGCGAGGAGAACGGCTACTCGGTTCGGATGAATTTTCTGGTGCCAGACATCTCCGACTACCGCTACAAATTCGGTCCGGCTTCGGTCACCGTTTGCGATGCGAACGATGCCTATCAGATCTACCGGCGAGTACCCATACGCGTACCCGCGCAGTCCGAGCTCGTTCGCTTCTGCATCCTGGCTGGTGACCGCAATGACAATTTCACGCGTCCGACGGCGATACTTCTCGGCCCACAGCAACCGCTGCCGGGCGGGTTTGTCAATGGCGCCGGATTCCGGCAGGGCCCGTTGTCGCCGGGCGCAACGGCCTCGCTATTTGTCGCATCGGACTTCCCGGAGGCACAGACGGTTTTCACAATTCGCGACGGCGCGGGCGTCCAGCATTCCGTCACCAGCCGCAATTACGGACAGCAGGCCAACCTTACGCTACCGGAAAACCTCGCTCTCGGACCGGCCGAGTTGTATGTGCCATCTTCCCCTCCCGCGACGATTCGGTTCCAGGTTGATCGCCTCTCGCCGGGGATTTATTCCTCGCACGAAACACTCCCTGGTTCGCTTACCGCCACCTATGCATTTCCGGTCGGA
>VFZQ01000884.1 GCA_016871135.1 Acidobacteriota bacterium
CGCCGGCGGCCGAGTCTTGGGGCGAGGAAGCCGGCAAAGTCCTGGCCATGTTGACGACGCAGTTCGGTCTCGCGCCGTCGTCGAACATCGTCATGGTGGAGACCGAAGACGGCGCGCCTAACGGTTACGCCGCGCCCGGCATGTTGTTCCTGTCGCCGAAAGCGATCGGCAAAGAGGCGAATGCGAAGCTGCTCGCGAATCAATTGGCGCGCATGTGGTACGGGATGCTGACTTCACCCACGACGCGCAATCACCTCTGGATCACCAACGGCATGGCGCGCTACGCCGAGTTGATACACACCGAGCAGACCGTGAACGCCGCCGCGTTGGAGAATGAACTGCGCGACACCTACGTCGAAGCTTTGACCGTCGATAACCCGCCGTTGATTCAATCGGCGCGATTTGAAGACTACTCGCCGGAGTATTGGGCGGCTACGGCGGCGAAGGGCGCGGCCGTGTACCAGATGCTCCGCAATGTGCTCGGCGACGACAAGTTCAAAGAGTTGCTCAAGGCCATTCCCGACAAATTTGCTAACAAATCCGTCAGCACCGACGATATCCGGAAGCTGGCATCGGATCTCGCGGGACAGGACATCGGCTACTTTTTCCTGCAATGGATCGAGTCGAGCGGCGCGCCGCAGTTCAAGCTCGAATACACCGTGTATCGCACCGGAAAGGGTTTTCGTATTCTCGGCAAGATTCAGCAGGACTTGGACACGTTCCGCATGCCGGTCGATTTGAAGATCGAGACCGAAGGCAATCCGGAGTTCAAGCGGGTTGAAGTGTCTGGCCCGGCGTCGGAGTTCGTCGTCGAGACGTTTGGCAAGCCGAAGAAGGTCGACATCGATCCGAACCTGCGCGTGCTGCGGATGTCGGCCACGACGCGCGTCGCCGTCGCGATCCGCCGTGGCGAGATGTTCTTCGAGATCGGCGAGTACGGCGAAGCGTTGAAGGAGTTCCAGAAAGCGCTGGAAGTGAACCGCAACAGTTCGCTGGCGCACTACCGCGTGGCCGAAATATTCTTTCTGCAGAACAACTACCAGTCGGCGGCCAACGAATTCCGCGAAGTGCTCAACGGCGACATCGAACCGAAGTGGACCGAGGTGTGGTCGCACATCAACCTCGGCCGCATCTTTGACGTGACCGGGCAGCGCGAGCGCGCCGTCAACGAATACAACCTCGCCGTGCGCACCCGCGATAATACGCAGGGCGCGCAGGAAGAGGCCGCGAAGTATTTGAAGGAGCCGTACAAGCGGCAGCGGTCAAGCTTGTAAAGCACACGATCGCGCGGGCATATACAATACCCGCATGAGGATTTTTCTTCTTTTCTCCGCGGCGCTGTGCGCACAGCAGTACGATGTCGTGCTGAAAAACGGCAGCGTTATCGATCCCAAGAACAACGTCAACGCGGTCCGCGATGTCGCTATCAAGGACGGCAAGATCGCCGCCGTCGCCGCCTCCATCGACGGCGCGCAAGCGAAGAAAGTCATCGACGTCAAAGGCCTCTACGTCACGCCCGGTCTGGTCGATCTTCACGTCCACGTCTTTTACGGCGATGGAGCGAGCTACAGCGATGGCCAACTCAGCGTCATCCCCGATTCGCACACGTTTCGCAGCGGCGTAACGACCGTGGTCGACGCCGGTACCTCCGGCTGGCGCAACTTCGACATTTTCAAGAAGCGCATCATCGACCGCAATAAGACCCGCGTGCTGGTGCTGTTGAACATCGTCGGCGCGGGCATGGGCGGTTCCGTGGAGCAGAACATGAACGATATGGATCCTGCGCCCGTCGCGAACCTGATTAAGAAGCACTCCGATGTCATCGTTGGTGTTAAGACCGCGCACTTCGCGGGGCCGGAGTGGATCGCCGTCGATAACGCCATCAAGGCCGGCGAGATGGCCAATGTGCCGATCATGGTCGACTTTGGCACCTTCCGCGTTGAACGTCCGCACGAGGAACTGATCACCAAGAAGCTACGCCCCGGCGACATGTACACGCACACTTATCTCGCCTGGGTGCCGATGCTCGACGACAAGGGCAAAGTCCGGCAGTATCTGTTCGACGGTAAGAAGCGCGGTGTGAAATTCGACGCCGGCCACGGCGGCGGAAGCTTCGTGTTCCGTCACGCGGCCCCGGCGATCAAACAGGGCTTCATGCCCGACTCGATCTCGACTGACCTGCATACTTCCTCGATGATTGGCGGCATGAAAGACATGCCCAACGTGATGTCGAAATTCCTCAACATGGGCATGACGATGCAGCAAGTCATCGCGGCGTCGACGTGGCAGCCGGCGCAGCAAATTAAGCGCACCGACCTTGGTCATCTCTCCGTCGGCGCGGTCGCCGACATCGCGGTTCTATTGAGTCCC
>VFZQ01000885.1 GCA_016871135.1 Acidobacteriota bacterium
CGCTTCGGCCTCGAGCCGCCGGCGGTTCATGCGCCACAGCAGCGTGTTCTCGGCATCGACGGCGGCGGCTTTGGCGTTGAAGGCGCTCGACGATTGATAGGTCTCCGAGAGCATCATCGTACGATGCAGTTTCTTGAGGCTCCAGGCGTTGTCCATGAACTCGGCGCTCAGCCATTCGAGCAGTTCGGGGTGTGAAGGCGCATCGCCTTGCCGGCCAAAATCGTTGGTCGACGAGACGATGCCGCGGCCGAAGTGATTCTGCCACACGCGGTTCACCATGACCCGCGCGGTGAGCGGATGGTCTTTCGACGCGAGCCACTCGGCGAGCGCCTTGCGGCGGCGCGGGATGAAGAGTCCGTTGTCCGGCTCGCCGGTGACATTAACTAGATTGCCCAGCGATGCCGGCGTACCGGGCGAAACCTTTTCGCCTTTCTTGTTCCACTCGCCGCGCTGGAGAATGTGGGTGTCGTGTACGGGCTCGGTGTGAACGAGGAGGTTGGCTTTGTCGTAGGCGGCGGGCGCTTTCACGTAGGCCTCGCCGATTTGCTTGAGGATCTCGTCGCGCTCGGCTTTGGCGGTTTTGGGCAGGCGGGCGAGCTTCGCCTTGAGCTGCTCGACCACGACCCAGCGCGTCTCATGGCGCGTGAACTCAAAGATCCGCATCTGGCTGACGATCGGAACTTCGCGGTCCTCGGAACCACCGAAGAACGCCGACATGCGGTAGAAGTCCTTCTGCGTGATGGGATCGAACTTGTGATCGTGGCAGCGAGCGCAGCCCATGGTCAAGCCGAGAAATGCGGCGGCCGTGGTCTCGACCGCTTCGGCCTGCCATTCGCTGCGATACTGGTCGCCGAAGAACGAGTTTTCGACCGGCAGCGCGCCAAGCGTGTAGAGCGCCGTGCCGAGGCGGTGTTCCAGATTGACGAGGTTCTGCTTCGGCATTTCGTAGGCGCCTTCGAGGTCGAGGCTGGTGGGCCAGATCTCGTCGCCGGCGATCTGCTCTTTGACGAAGACATCGTAGGGGCGGTCTTCGTTGAGGGCGCGAATCACAAAGTCGCGGTAGCGCCAGGCGTTGCGGAAGTAGACATCGGTTTCGTAGCCGCCGGTGTCGGCATAACGAACAACATCGAGCCAGTGGCGCGCCCATCGTTCTCCGTAGCGCGGGCTGGCGAGCAGACGGTCGACGACCTTGGCGAAGGCGTTGGGCGCGGTGTCGGCCTCAAACGCCGCGATCTCATCCTGGGTTGGCGGCAGGCCATGGAGATCGAAGGTCGCGCGGCGGATGAGCGTTCGCTTGGACGCGCGCGCCGAGCGGGCGAGGCCTTTCTCGGCGAGCTTGGCATCGATGAACTTGTCGACGTTCCAGTTGCCCGCGGGGCGCTTCACCTTTTGGAACGACCACCAGGACGAGGTCGCGGCGACGGTTCCGTCATAGGCGGCGCCGGAATCGATCCAAGCCTTGAGTGCGTCGACCTCGGTGGGATTTAACGCGGTCTTGCCGGGTGGCATCGCAAGCGCGCCTTCGCGGCGGACGGCTTTCATCAGCAAGCTCTCGGCGGCTTTGCCGGCGACAATCGCGGGGCCGCGCGTTCCGCCTTTAAGCAGCGAGGCGCGGTCGCGGAGATCGAGACCGCCCATCTTCGCTTCGCCGTGGCAGGCGAGGCAGTGTTTAGAGAGCACGGCGCGCGCGGCTTCGTTGGCGGAGAGCGCGGCCGCCGCGGCTACAAGCAGAGTCAACTTCACCGGGCGAGCTCCTTGGCGTGGTTCTTGACTTTTTCGACGGCCGCGGCGATTTGATCCATGTCGTCCCGCGTGCCAAGCAACAGGTTCTGTGTGAACCAGGCGGCTTCGGTGCAGAGCTTGTCGTTAACGGGACAGTGATTCTGCTCGTGCCACTGCTGGAGGCGTTTCTCGGAAAACAGCCGCTGATAGCCTCGGCCAGCGAGGACGTTCTTGAGGAACGCCTGTTTGTTGAGCGGCGTGTATCCGCTCGAGCAGGGGATGCCTTCGGCGGCCATGGCCTTCAGGAATTTGTCGCGCGGCAGTCCGGCGAAATAGGCGGCGCGGTAGCGGAACATAAACAGGTGCCAGGCGCTTCGCGTGCAGCCATCGGTCAACGCAGCCGGAGTGACGCCGCCGATTTCGGTAAAGCGTTTGGCGAGGTAAGTCGCGTTTGCCTCGCGGCGTTTGGCTTGCGCTTCCAGGCGCGTCATCTGCGAGACGAGGAGTGTGGCCTGAAACTCGGTGAGACGGAAATTACCTCCTTGCGCCGGGGCGGGCGTGGAGCCTCTGCGAGGGCTGCTGTTGGTGTGGAACGCGTAACAACGTTCGATGAACGCACCGTCGCTCGACAGGATGGCGCCGCCTTC
>VFZQ01000886.1 GCA_016871135.1 Acidobacteriota bacterium
AACGTTTCCATCGGTCGCGAGTCTCCTGTTCTCGTCTTGACAACAAGATCATCCGACAGACGACCGGTGGTTTCAAAATTTCAAATGTTTTTGGCTAGCATTCGCATCAATTGCAGGCGCGGCCGACTTTTCCTACTTCACGACGCTTCGCGCCGGGTTTCTCGGTGCGATTGATCATGAGTTGGGTATCGGCGGAACGAGTTCCGCGAACGCTTCGACGGCGAGTTTTAGCTATTCAGGCGCAAATCCGTATTGGCGGTCGAGCGGTGCGGCGCAGAACTTCGAAATCGGTTACGTCGCTGCCACCAACACCGGGTTTGTTAGCGTCTTCAACGCAGCGAACGCAGCAACGACTGTAACGTTTAATCCCGCAGTGGCGCTCACCGATGCCTCCACCGCAATTTGGACGCTACCGGCGGCAAACTTCTTTGTACAAGCCAATCCGGTTTTCACGCCAAGCTCGATCACGGTTGAAAATCTTGCGTTTTCATCCGGCGTTTCCATCTTGAGCGGATCGATTCCGACATCGCTGACGGCTTCGCAAAGCGGCGGGACGCTTAACACTACATCGCTGACAGCTCCGATTGTCTTTAATGCAGCAAGTTCGGGTGGAGACTGGATACTCTCCGGCGCGATCCGCTTCACGGGACTACTCGGAAATTTCCAAGGGTTTGCGACGGGCGACTCGCTGCGGTTCGGCTTCGGCGCATCGGCGAGTGATACACCAGAACCGGGCACTTATGTGCTCATTAGCTTCGGGCTGATGGCCGCCGGCTTCATCGGGAAACGCCGAGCGAGCGGATTCCGCAAATGAGCTGGACCACGGCCAACTGGCCTCCACCGACGCCGAATCTGCTTCGGCGTTTCGAAATCAGCGACTGGCGCGATGCGCGCTGGTTTCTGAAGCGATACTGGCCCTTGGTCGTGTGCTTCGGACTGATCGGCGGAGCGGCAGGTGGCGCGTGGATCTACTTTTCACCACCAGCCTTCGTATCGGAGGCGAAGGTCCGATTTCTTCCGCCGCAAGTGCCTGGCAGGTTCGTCGACCCGAACTTCGCGATGCAGGTGGAACAGCGGCTATATGCGTTGTCGCAAATGCTGTCGAGCCGGCTATCGGCGACACGGATGATCGAGACGTATCAGCTCTATCCGGAGAGGCGGCGATTCCAGACGATTGCCGACTTGACGCCAAAATTCCGCGACGACTTGCGATTAACACAGGTGGGATCGGGCTCGGGGGAAGCGGGTAAGACGATTCCGACACTGGCGATCTCGTTCCGCTACCCGGATGCGGAAAAGGGGCAGAAGGTCGTACAGAAGCTGGTCGAGCAAATTTATGAGGAGAACCGGAAGTACCGGGGAGATCAGTCGCTGGGGGCGACCGAGTTTTTGGGCGACCAGCTAAAAGGCGCCGAGGAAAAAGTGCTGGAGGCGGAGGCGCGACTAGGCGACATACAGGACGCGCTACGGCCGAATACGTCGCAGGTTTTGATGGGGGAATCGACTTCGCGCGCCTATGTAGTGGACTCGCGGCTGCGCGATCTGCGGCACGATCTTCGGGGGATGGAAGAGCGGCTTGCGGTCAAGAGCGCCGAAGTAATGCAGTTGGAAATTCAACTGAAGACAGTAGAGTCCCGCCCATGGCAATTCTACCTTCCGCAGACGGATTCCCAACGAACGCACTGGTTCGCAAACGACCGGTTAGCGGCAGCCGCACTGCACGCCAAGAAAATGCAGGATTACTGGCGCCCCGGGATGCCGGACCGGCTGCAAGCGGAAGCCGATTTGAAGGCCGCCGAAGAAGTCGCCGAACGACTGTCGAAAGATCTGGCGCTGCGGTTTCGGGATCAGAACGCGGGGGAGGTCAAGGCGAGGCTTACGCTGGCGACGGCTGAGCGGCGCGGGCTGGAGGCGGAGATCATGAGGGCGCGCAAAGAGGAACTGGATCTGCGAGCGGAGTCACAGCGGCTGCGCGATCAGACCACGCCGCCGGCGGGATTGGAGACCGATCTATTGCTCGCTAAGCGGGAATACGAATTAGCGCGGGAGTCGTTCGGGCAAATGCAAAAGAAGCATGAAGAGTCGCGAACGGCATCGGAGATGGAACGGCGCGGACAGGGAGAGACGGTGGAGTTACTGGAACCGGCGTCGATGGGAACGCAACCGGAATCGCCGTCGGCCATTGTACGAATGATTGGCGCGATCGTCGCGGGAGTATTTCTTGGAGCGGGGATTGGCGAGGGGCTGGCGACGAGGCGGGGATTGATCGTCCACGAGGGCAATGTGGAGAAATGGACGAGGCTGCCAATCCTGGCCTCCTTTCCGAAAAATGACATACGGGAGAAACCGGTGAAAAAAAACGAAATA